>JASGCR010000250.1 GCA_030054015.1 Candidatus Symbiobacter sp.
CTTCCTAAGCAGGAAGGGGGGGTCATAATCGGAATTCTTTAGGAAACGGGGTATAGCAAAAAATTCTAGCTTTTCTATCCCCCCTTCTAAAGAAGGGGGGTAAATAAAGTTTCGACTTATTCAGACCTTCCTAAGCAGGAAGGGGAGGTCATAGGCTTTTGTGACTGATTCTGGAAAAAAATCATGCCTCTAACCATTAAATCCGCCATAATTGGCATCACCGGATATGAGCTTACCCAGGCCGAGCAAACCCTGCTGGCCGGCGAAAATCCGCTGGGGGTGATATTATTTGCCCGCAATTGCGACCAGCCGCAGCAAATGCGCCGCCTGACCCAAAGCATCCGCCAGGCCCTGGGGCGAGCGGATGCGCCCATATTAATCGATCAAGAAGGCGGGCGGGTACAAAGGCTGCGCCCGCCACACTGGCCGAGTTTGCCAGCGGCAGCCCAAATCGGGGCATTATATGACCGCGATCCGGACGCGGGTCTGGCCGCCGCGCGGCTTATGGGACAAATTTTGGGCGAGGAATTAAGCGAAATTGGCATTAATGTCGATTGTGCGCCGGTGCTTGACCTCGCCTATCCCAATACCAACCCGGTCATAGGCGACCGCGCCTTTCACGCCGACCCCGCCATTGTGTACCTATTGGCGGCGGCGGTTATGGCGGGAATGCGGGAATTTGGCGTAATGGCGGTGGTCAAACATGCGCCAGGTCATGGCCGCGCCCAATCTGATTCCCATCATGAATTACCGCGCATTGATTGCGCCATAGATGTGTTAATAGCCACTGATTTCAAGCCTTTTATCGCCTTTGGCAAAGACAGTGCCACGCTTGCGGCCTGGGCGATGACCGCGCATATTTGTTACGAAGCCATAGATCACGAATATCCCGTGACCCTGTCCGCCCCCGCCATCACCAGGATTCTGCGCCAGACCATGGCGTGGGAACTCCCCATTATAAGCGATGATTTGGGCATGAAGGCGGTGCATAATTTATCCCCGTATTCATCCAATTCATCCCCAGACAATCAAGGCAGAATTAATCTCGATCCCACCAAATATGATATTGATGCCGATGACAAGGCGGTCGATTGGGCGCAATTGGTCAAATTATGTCTGGCGGCGGGATGTGATATTGTGCTTCACTGTAGCGGTAAAATCGCGGAAACGGCGGCAATCTTAGCCGCCACCCCGCCCATCGCGGCGGCAAGCTGGCTGCGTATCGAACGAAGCTGGCGCAATCTGGCCGCCGAAAATTCCCCTGATTCTGCCAAGGGGTTAACCCAATGCTGGCAAAAAGCAGATAAATTGTGGCAAATGTTAGGGTAAATGGGTTATGATACCGCCAAAGGAATGATTATGTTTGACAATTCGGATCGCATCGCTCACGCTATTCAAACGGCAACCACCTCGATTTTGCCGATATTATTTGCCATTACCATGCACGAGGCGGCTCATGCCCTGGCGGCGGCGCGTTTGGGGGATGACACCGCCTTGCGCCAGGGCCGCGTCAGTCTCAACCCCATGCGTCATATTGACATGATCGGTACCGTGTTGTTGCCGGGATTGATGCTGATATTTGCCGCGCCCATGATTTTTGGCTGGGCCAAGCCGGTGCCGGTTAATTTTAATCGTCTGCGCAACCCGCGTTACGGCATGGTGTTGGTGGCGGCGGCGGGACCGGCCATGAATATAGTGCTGGCGGTGGTGGCGGCGGTTGCTTTATATGCCACCCCCTTTATGCCCAGTTTTGTCTTTGCCTGGTTGCAGGATAATCTGATTTTTGCCATGAAAATCAATGTGGTGCTGGCGGTGTTTAATTTATTTCCGATACCGCCTTTGGATGGCGGGCGGATTTTGGTCGGGTTATTGCCCAAACCGCTGGGGCAAAAATTGGCGGAGTTAGAACCTTATGGCTTTATGATCTTAATCGGCCTGGTGTTTATTCTGCCCATGCTGGCCGATATGTTGCGGCTCGATTTTGATTTGCTGGATTATATCTTGGTGATACCGGTACAGGCGGTTTTGCAACTGATCACAAATTTGGTGGGATTGGCGTGAGCGCATCTTTGCCGTCACCACGTGCGTCGCCGCATCAGCTTATCCTCGCCCTTAATCATTTTGAGGGGCCGATGGAATTGCTGCTTGATCTTGCCAAGCGGCAAAAACTCGATTTACGTGCGATCAATATTGTCGCCCTGGTTGACCAATATATTGCGTTTATTCGCCAATTTGAACAGAATCGGTTGGAAATTGCCGCCGATTATTTGGTGATGGCGGCCTGGCTTACCTATTTGAAATCGCGTTTGCTGCTGCCCGAACCGCCCAGCGAGGAAGAGCCGAGCGGCTTTGAATTGGCGGAAAATCTTACTTTTCACCTGGCGCGGTTGGAGGCTATGCAAAAAGCCGCGACCCGTCTGGCCGACCGATTTTCCCACATGCAGCTTACTTATGGGCGGGGCATCCGCACCATCAACCCGGCGGGCGAGGGGATGGGCGATGACATCGCCGTGATGGGGGATGATTTCGCTGGCGGCGGCGGCGGTGGCGGCGGCGGCGAAATCGTGTGGCGGGCCGAATTGCATGAATTATTGGCGGCTTATGGGCAATTACGCGCGGAGGCGCAACCCCAAAGCTTGCGGATTGCCCCGACTCGGCTTTTATCCATCGAGGCCGCCCTGGTGCGGTTGCGCGGCATTATCGGCCAGGCCAGCGATTGGCAAGATTTTATGGCGTTTTTGCCGCCGGATTTGCAACAGGCTTTGCACCAGGCCAGGGAACATGCCAGGGAACAGGCCAGGGATATAATGGGGGACATGACGGGGGAGGGGGATGAAAGGATCGGGGAATCCGGCGAGGCCTTGCGGCTTAGCGCGTCCTATGCCGCGCATTTGGTGGCCTTGTTGGAATTGGGCAAAGAAGGCCAGATTGAAATGAAACAAAACGCGCCCTTCGCCCCGATTTTTATCCGGCATCGCCTGGGGAATCTGGGGGGCATGGGGGGCATGGGTAACCTGGATAACCTGGGCAATCCGGTCGCCGCGACGGAAAATGCGCCATGAGCAATAAAATGACCAATAAAGTGACGCAGAATACTCCGCCCCAATTGGCGACCCCCTTAAGAGTGATCGAGGCCTTGTTGTTCGCCAGTGCCGAGCCCGTCACCCCGGCCATAATCCAGGCAAAATTATCGGCTTTGGGCTATGATCCCGCATATGACGTGGCTTCTCTCATGGCGGAATTGGCGACTTTGTATCATGGTCATGGCATCGAATTATTGGCGGTTGGTGGCGGCTTTATGTTTCGCACCGCGCCCGATTTATATGATGCCCTCGCCCTGCCGCAAAAAATTGAACGCAAATTATCGCGGGCGGCGATGGAAACCCTGGCCGTGATTGCCTATCACCAGCCTTTGACGCGCGGAGAAATTGAGGAAATTCGCGGCGTCACCCTGCATAAAGCGATTTTGGATCATTTACTGGCAACCGGCTGGGTTGTCCCCAAGGGACGGCGCGAATCGCCTGGTCGCCCGATTTTATGGGCAACCAGTACCGAGTTTTTGCTGCATTTTGGCTTAAATCAAATGAGCGATCTGCCCAATCTGGCCGAATTGCAAAAAGCCGGCTTGCTGGAGGCCAGGCCCAATTTGACCGTACTTGCGATGGACGGGGACGACCTGGCGGATGCCAGCGAAGTTTGAGTAAGGTCAGAATAAGTCGAGAAACAATGATGACCCCCCCTTCCTGCTTAGGAAGGGGGGGAAAGCGACGCTTAGGGCGAAGCC
>JASGCR010000251.1 GCA_030054015.1 Candidatus Symbiobacter sp.
GCAAAAAATTCTAGCTTTTCTATCCCCCCCTTCCTAAGCAGGAAGGGGGGGTCTAAAGGCTTACTCAGACCTTCCCAAAATAGGAATAATGAAATCTCTCCTAAATTACCCCAATCCTCACATCACGCCATTTTAGGACGTGCGGCCAATAAGCGCAAGACCTCGCGGGCGGCCCGCTCCGACTCCGATAAAAGGGGGTAAGACCAATGGGCCAGGCCATCAGATGCCACCGCCAAATCGCGGATAATCCCCAATTCGGCAAAATTCTGGTGAAAATGCGCAAATTTGCCGCCCGATTCGGCCTGGGGCCGCAAAATTGCCGCAATTTTTTTAAGAAACCGCCCGGTGCCGCCGGTGGGGAGGAAAAACACATGGACGGGCTGCCCGGTTGCTGCCGCCTCGGAAATCATCGACACCGAATCGCTCGTCACCACCAGGTGATCGGCCCAGGCCAACATACCAAAATAGGGATTTTCGCCGCTCCCCTCCCACAAAAAATAAGCCGAAGGCGGCAATGACTGCGCCAAAACCTGCCGAAATACCGCCAAAGAAGCCGGATCGGTGCGCCGCGAGGGAGTCACCGCCAAACCATAGCCCGCTTTCGCCAAAGCCACCAATTTGCCGGCCAAATCTTTCGCCTCGGCGCGGCCAAAGCGAAAATGCGGGTTGTTGCCGCCCAAACTCACCGCCACCAAGGGACGCGGCAAAGCCCGCAAAAGCGGCGCAAATTCTTGCCGAGCGGTCGCTAATTTCTCAGAAGTCACACGGTGCAAAGCCCCCTCCGACACCATGACATTGCCGCCCGCAACCCCGCGCAAGCGGTCATGGCTCGCCACCACCACCAAATCGAATTTGCCGGGGGAGATGCGCGGGTCTTGCACCGCCACCACCACGGTACGCCCGCCCGCGCGGCGACGAATTTCTGCCGCGGGAGCCGCCGCCGCCCGGCCACAGCTGATGATCACATCCGGCCAAGGCTGCTCCAACTTGTCACCCCCCACCGCTTGCGCCCGCAGAGGAAAAAGCCACCAACTGGCCGGCAAGCGACGCCAGGGCAGGCGCGGGCGCATGGTTTTGATGGCGATGTCTAAGATTACCGATGGTGCGGTCAATTGCCGCGCCATGGCTTCCGCCAAGCCCAGACATTGGTTGAGGGTACCGATTTTGCCATCATTCATGATCCAACAGGTCACGCGTGACGCGGGTTCAACCATTTCAGCCATGTTTTTTGCTTCCCAATTTGCGCTTTATCATCGCCATTGCCGCGTTGATTTGGGTGAGATTTAACGCTCCCAACCACACGGCAAAGCCAAAAAACAGCCCCGCCCCGATGCTCATAAGACCGCCCAATTCAATTATGCGAAAGAGTAAACTATCGGCATAAGGCAGTTTTGCGATAAATTTCTCTGTCCCCTCCAAAATGACGGCCAGAAAACCCAATTGCAACAAGGCGGCCACAACCAATCGCGGCAATCGCCGCCCGGCCTGCTCATCGAGGGAGAAAAATCCCCGTCGCCGCAAGATCATGACCAACATCCCGACATTGACCCAAGCCGCCAAAGCGGTACCCAGGGCGATCCCAACCGGGCCAAATCCAAGCCCAATCAGGCCTAAATTCAAGACAATATTGAGAACCATCGCCACCACCGCCACCCGCACCGGCGTTTTGGTATCGTTGCGGGCAAAAAAGGCCGGGGTAAAGAGTTTCAACAAACAATAAGCCGGCAACCCCACCACAAACCCCATGAGGGCATGGGAAGTGGCCAGGCTGGCGACGGCGGTAAATTGCCCGCGTTCAAACAGCAAGACAATGATGGGATGCGCCAAAACCAGCAACCCCACCATACAGGGCAAGGTCAAGGCCAGGGTCATTTCCAGGGCGCGGTTTTGCGTGTGCAAGGCGGCCGCGCTCTCCCCCGCCGCCAATTGCCGCGACAAAAGCGGCAACAAAGCCGTCCCCATCGCCGTCGCAATAATCGCCATCGGCAATTGATTCAACCGATCCGCATAATAGAGATAAGACACCGCCCCAACCGGCAAAAAAGTGGCAATTTGCGTACCGATTAATAAATTGATCTGAACAATGCCAGCTCCAAACAGCCCCGGCCCCATCCGCCGCCATAAAGTTTTAATCGCCGGACTAATCTCAGGCCAAATGCGTTGCGGCTTGCGCTGGAAAAACCACATTGGCCGAAGCCTCATGCCATTCACGGCGGCATTGCGATGCAGCCAAGCCAATTGCCACACTCCCGCCAGCAAGATGCCCCAGGCCAGGCTATAGCCCACATTGGGGATGATATTTTCCATCTGCCAATCGAGGCCAAAATATTGCGCCAAAACGCGATTCAATGCCGGGAACATATGCGGAAAAAAAGCGGCGGCAATGGTGGTGAGATTCAGCAAAACCGGCGTGGCCGCCGCCGCCGCAAATTTGCCCATACTGTTCAGCACGCCGGAATACAACGCCGCCAGACAGATCAACAACATATAAGGAAAGGTAATGCGCGACAATTGCACCGCCAACTCAAAACGCAGCGAATCCTGAAACCCCCGCGCCAACAATGACACCAGGCCGCTCATCCAGATTTCGCCGATGATGGTTAATATGATCAGACCCAATCCCATCATCATCAAGGACTGGTTGGCGAAAGCATGGGCGGAATCGGGGGGGGGAGAATCAGGTACAGAGGAATCATCAGGCGCGGATTTTTGCCCGTCTTTAGACAGTTTCTGCGAAAATATCGGCACAAAGGCGGAATTAAACGCGCCTTCGCCAAATAATTGACGGAAAAAATTGGGCAAGCGAAAGGCAATGAAAAACGCATCCGCAATCGGCCCGGCCCCAAGCCCCGCCGCAATCGCCACATCGCGGACAAAACCTAAAACGCGGCTCACCGCCGTCCAAGCCCCAACCGTGGCGACGGCACGGCCAAAATTCTGACTTTTAGCGGGCGACGAGGTGGTGTTCACGCAAAAACTCCTGTAACGGCTTGATCACCGGAATATCCGCCGCCAGCAACGGCAAGGCGGTCATCTCGTCGGGCGACAGCCATTGCAGATTTTGCCCTTCGCGCCCGGAAGGCACCCCCGCCCAGTCCAGCCCCACATAAAACGGCATCAGCAAATGAAATTCTTCATATTCATGGGAAATAAACGTCACGGGTTGTAACGCCGCCGCGTCGAGTTTAATCCCCAATTCTTCGTCACATTCGCGGATGAGGGCGGATTCCGGCGATTCATAGGCCTCGATCTTGCCGCCGGGAAATTCCCACTGTCCCGCCAATTTTTTATGCGGCGGCCTTTGCGTCACTAAAATTTTGCCGGTGACCCGGTCGATCAAACCCACCGCCACCACCAAAAGCAAAGGTTTTTTTGCCGCCATCTTGGGGAAACTCCGAATGATTCGAGAAAGTTTATGATCTCCCCTTCCTGCTGGGGAAGGTCTGAATAAGTAGCAAAAGTCACTGACCTCCCCTTCCCGTAGGGAGGGGAGGATAGTTGAGCTTAGCTGCGAAGCAGCTTAGCGAAACTTGGTGGGGTTGGGCTTTTAATGATTCTAAGCACCAACCCCACCAAGAAAAGCTATGAATTTTTTTACAAAAAATTCTAGCTTTTCTATCCCCCCCTTCCTAAGCAGGAAGGGGGGGCATAATTATTTTCCGCACTTATTCAGACTTTCCTTAGGGAACCTTCGAATAAGTCTAGTTTTACCCCCCCCTTCCTGCTTGGGGAAGGTCTGAATAAGTCGAAAATCTCTTTACCCCCCCTTCTTTAGAAGGGGGG
>JASGCR010000252.1 GCA_030054015.1 Candidatus Symbiobacter sp.
AAAGGGAGCGGCAAAAAAGGGAGCGGCAAAAAAGGGAGCGGCAAAAAAGGGAGCGTCATTACCCACCGCGCACTCCGTGGAACGGAGTGCGCGAGTTGGGTAATCCCCCAGGAGTATTGTTCCTTAAAACTCCTGGGGGCTTTCCCCCGACCAATGTCTGTCGACATTGGCGGGGGACAGGCCCCGACTCGGACTGCAAGCGGATTCCCGCTTGCAGTCCGGCGGGTAATGACGACACAGCTTGACTTGTGCGCTGCAACATGGTTTAAACAGGGGTGAATCTGGTCACAGCCATTCATGTAACATTCATTCGTCAAAGTGACGTTCCCATGCCCGCATCATCCCATTCACCCAGGTCAAAATCCTCTGCCCCGATGGCATTCCAGGACATGATCTTAACCTTACAAAATTATTGGGCGGGGCGGGGCTGCGTGATCCTGCAACCATATGATTTGGAAGTGGGGGCGGGGACCTTTCATCCGGCGACGGCGTTGCGCAGTTTGGGGCCGGATTTTGTCTGGAACGCCGCTTATGTGCAACCGTCGCGGCGACCGACCGACGGGCGTTATGGCGAGAATCCTAATCGTCTGCAACATTATTACCAATTCCAGGTGATCATGAAGCCATCGCCCGCCGACCCGCAAGCCCTGTATCTGCAAAGCCTGTATGCCTTGGGCATCGACCCGGCGGAGCATGATATTCGCTTTGTTGAGGATGATTGGGAAAGTCCGACTTTGGGGGCCTCTGGCCTGGGCTGGGAAGTGTGGCTGGATGGGATGGAGGTCACGCAATTCACCTATTTCCAAGAAGTGGGCGGCATCCCGTGCAATCCGGTACCGGTGGAATTGACCTATGGCTTGGAGCGGCTCGCTATGTATGTGCAAGGGGTCGATAATGTCTATGACCTAAAATGGAACCAGGCGGCGGGTACGGGTACCGCCCAAAAATCCTATGGCGATGTCTATCGCACCAGTGAGCAACAATTTTCCGCGTTTAATTTTAACTACGCGACGGTCGGGGAACTATTGACCCGCTTTGCCGAGGCCGAAGCCGAATGCCGCCAACTTTTGGCGCGGTGCGATGCAAATGACACAACCCCAGAAAATGCCGAGGCCAGGCGGTATGGTTTGGCTTTGCCGGCCTATGACCAATGTATGAAGGCGAGTCATGTGTTTAATTTGCTGCAAGCGCGGGGGGCCATAAGCGTCGCGGATCGTGCCGCCTATATCGGGCGGGTGAGGGCGATGGCCAAGGCCTGCTGCGCGGCTTGGCTCACCGGCGGCGCGATCACCAAAGCGGAGGCCGCCTAACATGGCAAACCAAAATAAAAGCGAAAAGCAATTAAGCGTCAGTTCAAGTTCAAGGTCAGGCCAGGGATTACTGGTCGAAATTTTGGCGGAAGAATTCCCCTCCTCCTTCCAGGCCTTGGGGGAGAAAATGCTCGCCGATGCGATTTTGACGCAAGTGACCAAAGCGGGTCTGAGCTTCGCCGCCGGAGCGGTCAAAATTTTTTCAACGCCGCGGCGTTTGGCGGTGTATGTGCCGCGCATCCCCTCCATGACGGCGGAACAAATCATTGAACGCAAAGGCCCCCGTAACACGGCACCACAGGCGGCGTTGGACGGGTTTGTCCGCTCGGCGGGTTTGACCAGCCTTGACCAGGCCGAACTCCGCGATGGGGTTTATTATGCGGTGATGCGTCAGGCCGGTCGCCCGACAAGCGAGATTTTGCCGGGGGTGGTGGCGGCGGCGATGATGGCATTGCGCTGGCCGAAATCGATGCGCTGGCGGGATGGGCTGTTTGCCTATCCGCGACCCATCCGCAATATTTTGGCGATCTATGGCGGCGAGGTGTTGCGCGGCGGGTTCCATATTGGTCACCGGGCTTGGGACAGCAAAACCGGGCCGGCGCGCGGCGAACGCCTGCCTGGTTATGACTCCGATGTGGCGGCGATGGCGGCAGATGAGAATTTCTATCCCTTTACCAATTTTACCTACGGCCATCGTTTTCTCGCCAATAAAAAGATTTTTTTCCGGCAGGCGAGTGCCGCGACCTATGCGCGGAAATTGGCGAAAAGCGGGCAAGTTCTGGCCTCACGCCAGGAACGCGGGCAAGAAATCGTTGATTTATTATACAAAACCGGTTTGCAGGAAGGCCTGACCGTCAGCGATTTTTTTGCCTTTTACGAGCAAGGTCATTCCGAGGATTCCTTTGACCTTGACGGTTTATTGACGGTGCCGTTGGTTGAGGAAGTGACCGGCCTGGTCGAAAACCCCAACGCCTATGTCGGCAAAATCGACGCGGCATTTTTCGATTTGCCGCCGCCGGTGATTGCCGCCACCATCCGCAAAAACCAGAAATATTTTCTGCTCGAAAAACCCGATGAAGCTGCCAAATATGGTACCGTCACGCCGCGCTTTGTCATTATTGCCAATCAAAAAGCCAGCGATGGCGGGGCGCAAATTATTGCCGGTAATGAACGGGTGGCGCGGGCGCGGCTGGCCGATGCGCGGTTTTATTGGGATTTAGACCGCAAATCGAGCCTCGATGATTTTGCCGCTCAATTGCCCAGCCGCGCCTATCACGCCAAATTGGGGTCAATGGCGGATAAAACGCGGCGACTCGAAAAATTGGTGGAATTATTGGCGGCGAAACTTGACTATGATTCCGCCACAAGGGATCGTGCCATCAAAGCCGCTCATTATGCCAAGGCGGATTTATCGAGCGGCATGGTGGGCGAATTTCCCGAACTCCAGGGCGTGATGGGGGAATATTACGCGCGTGAGGCCGGGCTGGATGACAAAATTGCCGCCGCGATTGGGGCGCAATACCGCATCGGCACCCGCGACGGGCTGGCTGATGATGGGGTGGGGCAGGCTCCGGAAAAAATCATTCTCGCCCTGGCGGATCATCTCGATGCCTTGGTCGGGTTTTTTGGCATTGGCGAGAAACCGACCGGCTCCAAAGACCCGTTTGGGTTGCGGCGGGCGGCCTTGGCGGTGATAAGGATTATTCTGTCGCATGAATTGTCGTTAAATCTGCACGAAATCATGGTGGCGACCAAGAAAATTTATAATGAACAGCCATTAATTGCCTTGGACAAATTTGATGCCGCCGAAATCACCGATTTCATGGCCGAGCGGTTGCAAAGCTATGTGCTGGAATTTGGCTTTCCCAAAAGCGTGTTTATTCCGGCCTATGCCCCGCTTGACCAGGTTGACCGCGATTTGTTGCTCGCTTCCATGCGGGTGGGGGAGGCCGGCCGCTTCGAGATTGACGGCGATTTGGTGCGGATTAAACATCGTTATTTCGCCCTGAAACTGCATGAAAATTTGGTGCGGCAATTAATCCCGACCTGGCGGCGGGTGGTCAATATTTTGCGCGATGCCGAGACCAAAGACCAAGCGGCGGTGCCAACGGCTCGTCGCCGCGCCGATTTGCTGCAACTCCCGCCAGAGCTGGCACTGGCCGCCGCCATTGACCAGTTTGCCGCCGGCTTAAAGGCGGCTTTGGCGGCGGATGATTTTTCCACCGGCTTGCAATTGCTGGCCGGGTTGGTTGCGCCGCTCGATGAATTTTTTGCCGCCGTCACGGTCAATGATACCAATCCCCATTTGCGCTACAACCGGTTGGTGATGTTGGCACAATTGCGCCTTCATATGTTGGAACTGGCCGATTTCAGCCAGATTTTGGCGGGGTAAGGGGGTAATTTTCCTTCTTAAGGAAGGTCTGAATAAGTCGTACTGACCCCCCCTTCCTGCTTAGGAAG
>JASGCR010000253.1 GCA_030054015.1 Candidatus Symbiobacter sp.
TATGCCGCTTCGCGGCAAAAATCTGCGGGTAATGACGCTCCCTTTTTTGACGCTCGCTTTTTAGGCCTTATTCAGACCCTCCCTCATCAGGAAGCGGGCCGAACCCCCCCCTTAATATAACCGCGAGCCGCTCATCGCCGATGGCACGGGCAGCCCCATCAAATCCAACAAAGTCGGAGCCAGGTCCGATAATTTGCCTTTATGCAAGGCGGTGACCGATTTGGGGCCATTCACCAACATGACCGGCACCAAATTGGTGGTGTGGGCGGTGTGGGGTTCGCCGGTGACCGGGTCGCGCATTTGCTCGACATTGCCGTGATCGGCGGTGATGAGCATCCTGGCCCCGCACTCAAGCACCGCTTGTTCGATTTGTCCCAAACAGCGATCCACCGCTTCAACCGCTTTGACCGCCGCGCCCAAATCTCCGGTATGACCCACCATGTCGCCATTGGCGAAATTAACCACAATCAAGTCATAAGCCTGGTCGCGGATCGCGGCACAGAGCTCATCTTTGACATCATAAGCCGACATTTCCGGCTTAAGATCATAGGTGCGCACATTCGGGCTGGGGATCATGATGCGCTCTTCGCCGGCAAAGGGGGCTTCACGCCCGCCATTAAAGAAAAACGTCACATGCGGGTATTTCTCCGTCTCGGCCAGCCGCAATTGCCGCCGTCCCGCCGCCGCCACCACTTCGCCCAAGCTTTGCGACAAATCGGTCGGGGGAAAAAGCGGCGGAATCAGAGAGTTTAAGTCGTCTGAATAAGACGTCATCCCCAGGGTCGCGCCAAATTTTACCACCCGCCGCCGCAAAAATTCGGCGAAATTGGGGTCAAGCAAGGCATCCAATAAATGCCGCATCCGATCGGCGCGGAAATTCGCCACCATCAAGCCATCGCCATCTTTCATGCCATGATACCATTCATGGACATAAGGGGTGATAAATTCATCCGTTTCGCCGCGGTCATAGGCCTGGTCAATCGCATCGGTGGCGCGGACAAAGCGCGTACCCATCGCTTCAACCATCGCGTCATAGGCTTTGGTGACACGCGGCCAGTTATGATTGCGATCCATCCCGAAATAACGTCCGGTGAGGGTGGCAATGCTCACGCCGGGGTATTTTTTAAGATTCGCCTCGAACTCGGCGACATAGTCATGCGCCGAACGCGGCGGCGTGTCCCGCCCATCAAGCGCGGCATGAACCGCCACCCGCAAGCCAAAATCTGATAATATCTTGGCCAGGGACTCGATGTGTTTTTGATGCGAATGCACCCCGCCCGGCGACAGCAAGCCAAATAAATGACAGGTTTGCCCCGGTTTGTTCAATTTCTCGGCAAAGGCCTTTAAGGCGGGCATTTTGCCAAGACTGCCCGATTCAACCGCCTGGTTGATTCGCACCAATTCTTGCCAGACCACCCGTCCGGCCCCGATATTCATATGCCCAACCTCGGAATTGCCCATTTGCTTATCGGGCAATCCGACCGCCTGGCCCGATGCTTCAAGTTGCGCGTGCGGCCAGGTATGGTTGAGGCGCGACCAATTCGGCGTTCGCGCCAGCGAGATGGCATTATCGGCCGCCGAGGAACGAAGCCCCCAACCGTCCAATATACATAAGATCGTTGTGTGACGTGCTTTTGCTGAGGATTTACCCGACCCCTCTGTGGCAGAGGCAGCAATGGAATTATTCTCGGAGTTAGACGTTGACATGCTAATACGCTTTCAGTGACCCATACAAAGAGATAGCAAAGATTTTTCAAATTACGAGAGGATATTAGTAATCCCCCTTACCACGGTAGAATTGTTTTGGCGATGGAAATTCGCCAGAACGAACCTCGGCGGCATAATCAGCCGCAGCCTGTGCCAATAATTCGCCCAATTCGGCAAAGCGTTTGACAAATCGCGGTGACGGGGCTGGTGTCAAGCCCGCCATATCTTCGGTGACCAAAACCTGGCCGTCACATTGATCCGACGCCCCGATGCCAATGGTCAGAATGGGAATATTTTGGGTAATTTCCGCCGCTAATTTTCCCGATGTGGCCTCAATCACCAGCGCAAAGGCCCCCGCCTCGGCCAGGGCCTCGGCATCTCTGCGGATGGTGGCGCGTTCTTGATCGCCCACCTCCCCCACGCCCACTCCCCGTGCGCGAAACCCCCCGACAACATGGAGGGATTGCGGCAATAATCCAATATGCCCCATCACCGGAATGCCGCGCTCAACCAAATATTGCACCGTCGCGGCCATGATTTTCCCGCCCTCTAACTTCACGGCCTGGCAGCCGGTTTCGATCATAATTTTGGCCGCCGTGCGAAAAGCCTGTTCGGGCGAGGCCTGGTAACTCCCAAACGGCAAATCCACCACCACCAGGGCCTTGCGTGTGGCCGTCACCACCGCCTGGCCGTGGCGGATCATGGTATTAACGCTAACCGGCAGGGTCGATTCATACCCATATAACACCATGCCCAGACTATCCCCCACCAACGCAATATCGACAAAGGGATCAATCGCCCTGGCCACCGGCGCGGTATAGGCGGTCAGCACCACGATTTTACGCACCCCCTTGTGCTTTAGCAGGTCCGGCACGGTGGTGCGCATGACTTCCGGCGGGCTGTTGTCCAAAGAAGACGGGCGGCCTGGCATCTGTCCCTGGGATGGGGCATCTCGGTCAGAAGGAATCTCTAAACGGGGGCGACGACCATAGGGCATGAGCGGAGTCTCTTGTTGCAGCCGGTTTAAAAACAACCCACATCATCGGTCATGTTTCAAACGCACGGCTTTGATCAATCAGTCAATATTCATGAGGGGTCTCTCGTGTCGGTTTAGCATTTTCACAAATGTTTATGCCATAATTTAGCCGTAAATGAAAGGTTTAACACAGGTTAAGATTCATGGTTTTTTTCCCAGCCCTGCGCCTCCCCTTAAACCCTCCTCCCTTAAACCATCCCCCCCCCTTAAACCAACCCCCCCTTTAAACCAACCCCTGGCTGCGGCGGCAGAAAAGCGGGCGGTGAAAAGGCGTTAAGCCATATTGCGCAATCGCCGCGCGGTGCTTTTGGGTGCCATAGCCCGCATGTTGGGCAAATCCATATTGCGGATAGCGGCTATCCAATTTACGCATCACCAGATCACGCGCGGTTTTCGCCAAGATCGAGGCGGCGGCGATTTCTTTGTGAATCCCGTCGCCGCCAATCACCGCGATGGGGTGATAAACCGGATGCCCCTGCCGCCAGACCGGCGGGATGCGATTCCCGTCAATTAATAAGGTGATTTTTTCACCCTGGGGCTTTTCCTGGGGGACTCCCTGGCGCAAGTCTCCCTGGCGCAAGCCTCCCTGGCGCCAGCTTGGCACCCCAACCAACCGCGTCACCGCCCGCGCCATCGCCAGAAAAGTGGCATTCAGGATATTCACCTGGTTAATCTCGCGCACACTGGCGGCACCGAGCGCAGCCCGCACCATCGGATTCGGCTGGCGGCTAAGTTCCCACAATTTCTCCGCTATTTCAACCCGCGCGGGGGCGGATAATTTTTTGGAATCGTCAATGCGGGATAATAATTCCGGCTCCATCCTTTCCCGATCCAGCCACACCGCCGCCGCCATGACCGGCCCCGCCAGTGGCCCGCGCCCCGCCTCGTCAATCCCCAGAATGATTTTTTCATGAGTTTTCAGCAATAAGTCCATCTCCGCACGGTCTGATCCTTAAAGTAAGTCTGAACAAGTCCTAAGAGTGTCATTCTGAGGTTAGAAAAGTCCGCGCGTAGCGCGGGTAAC
>JASGCR010000254.1 GCA_030054015.1 Candidatus Symbiobacter sp.
TTTTCTATCCCCCCCTTCTAAAGAAGGGGGGGTAAATAGATTTTCGACTTAATCAGACCTTCCCTGAGGAAGGTCTGAACCAGTCGAAAATTTACCCTCATTCCCGCCGCAATTCCAAAGAGCGTCATTACCCGCCGCGCTTGCGGTCGGGTAATCCCCCAGGAGTATTGGGGAATAATGCTCCTGGGGGTAATGACGCACTTCCTTTTAAATAACAACGCACTAACTTATTAATGACGCACTTCCATTTAAATAACAACACTCTTACTTATTAACGACGTTCTTCCTTTTAATAATGAGGGGTGTTAAGCACACCCAACACAGCCTATAGATTTTTGTTGCATATCGCTTTATATATTTGACTCGCGCTTCGAATCAAGCAAAGTTTGTCGCCGATCCTGCAATTTTGAGGGCGCACGGGAAAATATGGCATTATTTATGGGATGGTTTAATTATGCACGACCTCAACGAAATTCGCGCTCATCCGGATAAATTCGACCTAGGCTTGAAAAAGCGGGGTCTGGCTCCGGCGAGTCAAAATTTATTGGCTTATGACCAACGCCGCCGCGCGGCCCAAACCGAATATGAACAGGGGCTGGCGCGGCGCAATGAAATTTCGCGCCAGATTGGTGCAGCCAAATCACGAGGCGATGATGTCAGCGCCATTATGACCGAGATGGCGGGGTTAAAAGAAAAATTGCCGCAATTAGAGGAAAAATCGCAGCACGAGGCGGCGGCCCTGGAAAAAATCCTCGAAATTTTGCCGAATATTCCCGATGAGTCGGTGCCGGTCGGGAGCGATGAGACCGGCAACCAAGAAATCCGCCGGTTTGGTACGCCCCGCGCCATTGCCCATCCCCAAGACCATGTGGCGATAGGCGAAGGCCTCGGAAAAATGGATTTTGCTGCCGCCGCCCGCATGTCGGGGGCGCGGTTTGTCGTCTTGCGCCAGGATTTGGCGCGGTTGGAACGGGCCCTCGCCAATTTCATGCTCGATACCCACACGCGCGAATTTGGCTATGTTGAGCATGTTTTGCCGCTTATGGTGCGCGACCAGGCCATGTATGGCACCGGTCAATTGCCCAAATTTGCCGAGGATTTGTTCCATACTGATAATGGCTTTTATCTCATCCCCACTGCCGAGGTTTCCCTCACCAATTTGGTCGCGGATCAGATTTTAAGCGAAAAAGAATTGCCCCTGCGCCTGACGGCCTGGACGCCGTGTTTTCGTTCCGAAGCCGGGGCAGCCGGGCGCGACACTCGCGGTATGATTCGCCAGCATCAATTTTCCAAGGTAGAGTTGGTCTCGATCACCCATCCCGACCAATCCCAGGCCGAGCATGAGCGCATGACGGCGGCGGCGGAGACCATTCTGCAACGGCTGGAATTGCCCTATCGCACCCTGTTGCTGTGTACCGGCGATATGGGTTTTTCCTCGCAAAAAACCTATGATATCGAGGTTTGGCTGCCCGCCCAAAACACTTATCGGGAAATTTCGAGCTGCTCCAATTGCGGCGATTTCCAAGCCCGCCGCATGAAAGCGCGTTTCCGCGACGAAGCATCGGGCAGCAATCGCTTTGTGCATACATTGAACGGTTCGGGTCTCGCGGTCGGACGCACCTTGATCGCCGTTTTGGAAAATTACCAACAAAGCGATGGCAGCGTCGCCATACCTGAGATTCTGCGCCCCTATATGGGCGGCGCGACCAAGATTGAGAAAGCTTGAAAAAATTTTAACCCCCAAACCCTGAAAGCCCCAAAATGGACCCGATCGCCACGACCCCCGCCCAAAGTAAACTCAAGGCGGCATTACATGATGCCCATATTTTGCTCTCGAATGATGACGGGGTGGCGGCGGATGGCCTTAAAAGCCTGCACCGCATTGCCCAGCAACTTTCGCCCAAAGTGACCATTGCCGCCCCCGAATTTGAACAAAGCGGGGCCGGCCATAGTCTAACCACCCGCCGCCCCTTGCGGGTGCGCGAAGCAAGCGCGGCGGTCTATGCCATTGACGGGACGCCCACCGATGCGGTACTTATTGCCGTGACCCAATTATTGCGGCAAAATCGTCCCGATTTGGTGTTATCGGGGGTGAATCGCGGCGGCAATATGGGCGAGGATGTTACTTATTCCGGCACCGTGGCGGCGGCGATGGAGGCGACTTTGCTCGGCATTCCGGCGATAGCCTTGTCGCAAGCGGTCGAATTTAACCAGCCGGTGCATTGGGACACGGTTGAACATCATGCGCCGAGATTGATCCGGCAACTGGTCGAACTGGGCTGGCCGCCGAATGTGCTGATTAACCTCAATTTTCCTGATTGCTCCCCCCACCAGGTGCAAGGCGTGCGGGTGACGCGCCAAGGTTTGCGCGATTTATCCATGGAACCGCATGAAAGATTGGATCCGCGCGGTATGCCTTATTATTGGATTGACCGCGACCGTGCCGAGATTTCTTTATGGCCGGAAAGCGATGTCGAGGCGGTGCGCCAGAATTATATCGCCATAACGCCTTTATGTGTCGATTTTACCGATCTGGCTTGTTATAAAACCTTGCAAGCCGAATTTCATTAATCCGTCACGCCTTGGTATATTTGATCCTATTTGAACCTAAATGTTGGGTATAATGACCTCGGAAACTGCCGAAAAATTGATTAATCGCCTGCGCCAGATGGGGGTGGCGACGGAAGCGGTTCTGGCGGCGATGGCATTGGTTCCGCGCGAGCAATTTGTGCCACCGCCCCTGCGTCGTCGTGCCTTTGATAATATTTCGCTGCCGATAGGCCAGGAGCAAACCATCTCGCAGCCGGAAATTGTGGCGATGATGACCCAGGCCTTGCGTTTGGACAAACCCAATCTTAATCGGGTGTTGGAAATTGGCACTGGATCGGGCTATCAAACCGCGATTTTGGCGCATTTGGTGCGGCGGGTTTACACGATTGAACGCCACAAAGCCCTGCTTGATGGGGCGGTTGAACGTTTTACCCATTTGGCTTTGGCGGATCGCATCCAGGTCAGGCTGGGCGATGGTACGCTGGGCTGGCCTGAGGCGGCCCCGTTTGAGCGCATCATCATCACGGCGGCGGCTATGGCGGAAATTCCGCCGCCAATCCTTAGCCAATGCGCGATTGGCGGCATTATCGTCGCCCCGATTGAGCGGGCGGCGGGCGGCGAGCAATATTTGGTACGCTTGACCCGCCACGCCGCTGGCCTTAGCATCGCCAGTCCGGATTGGACGCATTTGGGATTTCCCCTGATCGGGAACGCCCATTTGGGACCGAATGTCGTGGCGCAGGCCGATTTCATCGCCGAAGAAATTTGCCCGGTGCGTTTTGTGCCTTTGGTGAGCGAGCAATTGCCCTCGAGCGGGGAATCATTGTCGGCGGCATTGAAGCGGTTGAATCGTTGAGGAAGGTCGGGTTATGTCGTACTGACTCCCCCTTCCTGCTTAGGGAAGGTCTGAATAAGTAGTCGGAGTGTCATTCTGAGGTTAGAACGTTCCGCGCTTTAGCGCGGTTAAACGTTCTTACCGAAGAATCCAGAAAAGCCAGAAACCGTTGAATTTTCTGAATCTTTCTGGATTCTTCGCTTGCCTTGCTAAGGCTTTTGCTATCGCAAAAGCCAAGCGCGGCGACGCTCAGAATGACACTCTTAGGACTTATTCAGACTTTCCTTAGGGAAGGTCTGAACAAGTCTCAGAATCCAGAAAATGGCATTTGCGAGCGAAGCGAAGCAATCCAGAAAAATCTAGCAATTTCA
>JASGCR010000014.1 GCA_030054015.1 Candidatus Symbiobacter sp.
GCTCTTTGGCTGCGCGGCGGGTAATGACGCTCTTCCTTTTAGGTATTGAGGGGTGCTAAGTCGCGGATAAGAATTTTTTGCAGTTGCATGGTGGTAATGTTATGAGACTCGGTTGTTACAGGCGGCAATACGTGATTGTACGCCAATTTCAGCCAGGCCATCCCGGCCAAAACCGTAATTTTCAAGCCGAACCCCCAGATAATCGCTAAAAAAGGGACGCAAACGCGATTCGATAAATTTTTCATCGCACTCCGGCCAGACATAATGGGTACAACCCGCCGCCAAAGCGGGAGGTGCCGCGTCCCAGGCCGCGGCTTGGATTTCTCCATTTTGGCTCAAAACATGCCCGCCGCGGAGCATCAAATAAGGGGCGGCAAAGATTTTGGCATAATCCATCGCCGCACCCGCCGGGGTTGCGGGACACACATCATAGACCACGAGATCGGCGACCGCGCCCACCCCCAAATGCCCATGATCCGCAAGGCCCAGCAATTGCGCCGGCCCGGATCGGGTCATGCGGGCAATATCGACCCAATTAAAGGCCTGGGTGAGGCCAGGCAGCAAAGATTGTTTTTGCGCATCCGGATGCAGTTTGGCAAATTGCTCCGCCCGATAGGACGGATCCATCAATAAGCGGATAATCCGGGGATAGGCGGTAAAGGCCGCCCCATTCGGGTGATCGGTGGTCAGAAAAATCCGGTTTTTATCGGTCACGAGCAAAAATAATTCCAATCCCACCGCCCATTGCACCCCATTCACAAAATTGCGGTTTTTATAACCAATGGGAACCAGGCCACAGCCGCCCTCACATTCCAAATCCATGCAGATATATTTTTTCGGGCGGGCATAGGCGGATTGGCGGAATTGCGTCATGCTGTCGCCGGACGCGGTAATGGTTGAGCCAAATAAGATTTGCCCGACATCGATGGTGACATTGGGGTTTTGATTAACCGCCTCGGCAATTAATGCCGCCGCGCTGGAAAATTTATGATCGCCCGCATCGCCGTAAGCATGGAATTGCACATGGGTGAGGTGAATGGGGAAGCCTTCTGCGGCTTTGATGGTTGCCAATGTCGTCGCCACATTGCCCGCCCGCCCCAAATTATTGCAATGAACATGCAGCGGGAAGCGGACTCCAATTTCATAAACCGCCCGCGCCAGGCGGTAAATAATTTCACGCGGCGTGACCGGATAGAGGGGGCCGGGCGTGTCCAATTCTTGTTCGTGGCGGTTGGATTTGAAGGCATGAACCCCGCCAGGATTGACCAATTTAACCCCCATGGCACAGCATCGCCGCATCATCCAGGCAACATAGTCGTTAATTTGGGTTTGCGACGCGCCCGAAGCCAACAGCCGCAAAAAAAATTCTTCATTGCCGAGCGTGACATACACACCGCGGTGGAGCATCGCCACATCGCCTAATTCACGGTGGGTTTGGCGGGCATTGGCGGCCAGCATGGCGGGCTCGAACGCGGCGGCATAGCCCATTTCGCTGTAGCGATAGGCGGTGGCCTGGCTGTTTGGCGTGGTCTCGTCATAATCAGGCCGCCGCATGTCACGGCGGCGTGGCGCGGGCGGCGGAATCGCCGTCGCCTGGGCTGAAAAATAAGGGCGTACGGGTGGCGGCGGACGCTCCGATGCCATAATTTGCCGCGCCAGATTGACTTTGCCGCCGGCAATATGGCTGTGCATATCGATGCCCGCCGCCATCACCAGGCGTCCCCCCAGATCAATTTTTTCATAGTTTGCCGGGGGTGATTCTGGGGCCGCCACCAGCCGATCCTTGGCAATCCATAGATCACGGATTTGTCCCTGGTCAGAATTTTGCGGGTCAATCACATAACCATTTTTTAACTGGAACCACGCCACGCCCACCTCCTCCCCTATACACACCTGATCTAATCCTTACGACCCGCGCACATCGGCTAGGAATTGATCGAGATTACCGACCAGATTAGAGGTTTGTCCCGACAAGGATTGCGCCGATTTCAGCAAATTCCCCGCTTCATTATCGGTGGTGCGGGCGGCATTGACCACTTCGACCATGCGGCTTTGCAGATTTTGGGTGCTGGTGGATACGGTCGCCGCCGTGTTGGTGATTTCGGCGGTGGAGGCTCCTTGTTCATGCACCGCCGTGGCAATCGAAGCCGAGATGTTGCCGACATCGCCAACCACCTGGGCAATGGATTGAATCGCGGTGACGGCATCGGTGGTGGTTTTTTGCATATCGCCGATCAGGGTCGCAATGTCCTGGGTGGCGCGGGCGGTTTGATTGGCCAGGGCTTTGACCTCGCTGGCGACGACGGCAAAGCCGCGCCCGGCCTCGCCCGCCCGTGCCGCCTCAATCGTGGCGTTCAAGGCGAGCAAATTGGTTTGACCGGCGATGTTTTCGATCAAACTCACGACATTGCCGATTTTTTCCGCCCCCACCGCCAAATGGCCGACAATGTCATTGGTGCGGCGGGTATCCTCGACCGCATTGCCGACAATTTTAGAGGAATGTTCGACCAAGCGGCCAATTTCCTGGATCGAAGACGAAATCTGGCTGGTGGATTTCGCCAAACCTTCGATAGCATCCGCCGTTTTGGTGGCCTGGTTAATCACAAAGCGGGCTTCTTTGAGGGTGAGTTGGGCCGCGCCGGACATGGATTTGGCGGAATTTTCCACCCCGGATGCCGCCGCCGAGATGACATCAATCGACTCCCCGACCTGGCTTTCAAGCCGGTGCGAAATGGACTGGAGAGTTTCGTCGCGGTTTTTTTGGATTTGTTCTTGGAATTTCTTTTGCTCTTCGTTCAATCTTTGGGTGGTGATGACGCTGTTGCGGAACACGTCGCAGGCCCGGGCCATTTTTCCCAAAACATCCAGCCGCTTAAGATGCGGAATCGGCCGATCAATTTGTCCCCGCGCCACCGCTTCCAGGCTGTCGGAAATCTCGTTCACCGGTTTACTGACCAGATAATTCACCACCACCGCGCAAAACATTAAGCAAATGCTGGTGATGCCGACAATGAAAAGCGTCAACCAAATTTCCAATTGATGGGCGCGTTTGATAAAAGGCGCGACCGGAATCGAGGTAGCCACCGCCCCAATCACCTCCCCCTCTTTGTTTTTAATCGGGTCAAACGCGGCATAATAATTATTATGACCCTCAAAAAGCGAGATGTACCCGCGATAAGGTTGTTGATCGGTATAAACGGAAATATAGGCGGGGGAATCGCGGTCGAAACGTGACCCAATCATCGGATTGCCCTGGGGATCGGCAAGGGTCGTGGCAACCTGTTCATCCCCGACCAGGATCGATTGCACCGCCCCAATATTTTTGACGATGTCGTGGGCAACGTTCAATATTTGTTGATTGCCGTTCAAGAGTACCGAACCGGCATAGAGTTTATTGCCCTCAAGGCGAAATTCCGCCACCCCGCCCAAACTTTGCGACCCCACCAAATTAAGGGTGGTCCAGAGCGCGCTGACGGTGATCTGGGCTTGGTCGCTTTCCTGGGATTCATATTGCTGTTTCACCAGGTAAATGGCCGTCACTTCGAGGCCAGCCCCCAAAAACAAACACGACACCAAAGTGACCATCGTAATGCGAACACTGAGGGATTGAAGATATTTTTTAATCATCTTGTCCTAAACCAAAAAAAGAAGCAAAACCGTGCGTGAACACGATTTCCAACATAGGCTGGCGTCGCCACGATGTTTATTTTATGACATATTTTATTATCCTTGTCACTTGTCTGTTGTACGCTTGAGGTAAGTACTAAACAATAAACGGTTTAGGTGCGCTGCAGCATTGATGCCATCTATCACTTAATTCGTTTTTTCGGGATTGCGCCGCCGCAAAGAATATGAGACTGTTAATAGATAGGTGAGAAAATTATGCGAATAATATGATTGTGCGACGGGATTGCGGTTTTCCTTTCGCCTGTTATTTGGGTTAAACGCGTTCACGTTTAATCGATTTGTTTTAGGTTTATTTAAGAATTTGGCACCAAGCCAATCCGTTTTGTGGGAGAGTGCGTGTGACACAGTATGTTCCGTTTGATGCCCTGGATGCCAAGTCTTTTTTGGCGTCAAAATTGCCGCCGTTATTGTCTGAGGGATTATCAGACGGGCCGGTAAACACGTCCCCACCCGCCGCGCCCCCCCAGGCGGAGCGGACGGTCTCGCCGCTTGAGGGGAGCCAGGCTTTGTCGTCGGCTGTGATCCCCCTCTTGCATTTGGCGCAAGAGCGGTATGGCTATATTGACGACGCGCTGGTGCCGGTTTTGGCCGATCTGGTCAATCGCTCACGCGCCGAAATTCATGGCGTGGTCACGTTTTACCATGATTTCCGCCGCACCCCGCCCGCCCAAATGGTGGTGCGGATATGTCTGGCCGAGGCCTGCCAAGCCATGGGCAGCGACGCGCTGGCGACAGCAGCCAAACAACAATGTCGCACCGATTTCCACCATAATTCCGCCGACGAGAAATACCGTCTGGAACCGGTTTATTGTTTTGGCAATTGCGCCTGTGCGCCCTCGGTCATGATTGATGACCGGCTTTATGGCCGCGCCGATGCGACGAAATTGGCGGCCTGGGTCAAGGGCGCTGGCACCCAGCCAGGCATGGGGAGGGCGTAACATGGGGGTTAAAATTTATCTGTCTTTGCGTGATTCCGCGTCGCTGTCGCTGGCGGCGGGCGATGTTGCCGATGCGCTTAAATCCGAAGCCAAAAAACGCGGCCAGGAGATTGCGATCATTGCCACCGGATCACGCGGCATCTATTGGTTGGAACCCATCATCGAAATCGATACGCCGCAAGGACGGGTCGGTTTTGGCCCCTGTTCGCCCCAGGATGTTGTTTCATTATTTGAGGCGGGATGTTTTGCCAACCCAGCTTCGGCGCAACATAAATTATCGCTGGGTTTGATCGAAGAATTGCCCTGGCTAAAACACCAACAACGCCTGACCTTTGACCGTTGCGGCAAATATGACCCGTTGGATGTGGCGGAATATGAACGGCTGGGTGGATTTACTGGGTTAAAGGCCGCCATCGGCATGGCCCCCGAAACCGTCATTGACCAGGTCAAGGAATCAGGTCTGCGCGGGCGCGGCGGGGCGGGCTTTCCCACCGGGATTAAGTGGAAAACCGTCGCGGATGCCAAAACCAACCGCAAAAACGGCCAGAAATACATTGTTTGCAATGCCGATGAGGGCGATAGCGGCACTTTCTCTGACCGCATGATCTTAGAAGGCGATCCCTTGCGTTTGATCGAGGGGATGGTGATTGCCGGCCTGGCGGTGGGGGCGACGGTTGGCTTTGTCTATATCCGCAGCGAATACCGCGCCGCGCGGGACATTTTCGACCAGGCCATCGCCGCCGCGACCAGGCGCGGTTGGTTGGGCGAGAATATCGCGGGCAGTGGCAAAAAATTCCGTCTTTACACAAGGTTGGGGGCTGGGGCCTATATTTGCGGCGAAGAAACATCATTGCTCGAATCGATTGAGGGCAAACGCGGCACCATCCGTTATAAACCCCCCTTGCCCGCCATTCAGGGGTTGTTTGGCCAGCCCACCGTCATCAATAATGTCATTAGTTTAGCCACCATCCCCACGATTTTAGCCAAAGGCGCAAAATATTACCGCGATTTTGGGATGGGGCGGTCGCAAGGCACCATGCCCTTGCAATTGGGCGGCAATATTAAACATGGCGGCTTGGTCGAAATCGCCTTTGGGATAACATTGCGGCAAGTGATTGAGGATTTTGGCGGCGGCACCGCCACCGGACGACCCATCCGCGCGGTACAAGTGGGCGGCCCCTTGGGGGCCTATTTCCCCGCATCGATGTTGGATATAGCGATTGATTACGAGGCCTTTGCCGCGGTGAAGGGCATGGTCGGGCATGGCGGCATCGTTGTGTTTGATGAAACCGTGAATCTGGCCAAACAAGCAAGATTCGCCATGGAATTTTGCGCGATAGAATCCTGTGGCAAATGTACGCCCTGTCGCATCGGCTCGACCCGTGGGGTGGAGGTGATTGACCGCCTGGTCGCCGCCCCTGATGTGGCATCGCACTCCGCCCAGAAAAAATTGCTGACCGATTTATGTGGGGTGATGACCGATGGGTCGTTATGTGCTTTGGGGGGATTGACGCCATTGCCGGTCATGAGTGCGCTCACCCATTTCCCAGAAGATTTTGCCCCTGGGGTTAAAGGCGCGATACCAATGGCGGCGGAATGAGGTTTTGACCTATCATCCTTTTCGGTTAATACTGGGCTTTTGATGTGTTCATGGGGCATGGCAATGGTAAGCAGATCGATTACCGCTTCAATTCTTGATTTACAGGTACAAGGTGCGATGGAGAGGATTCGCGCCCGCGCTGTGGATGATTTTCCTTATTGTAAAAATGACGATGCCCGTCTGAGTTCATTGGCTTTTGTGCAAAGATGCGTTGAAATTACATTAGAACTCACTGAAGAGGATGCCTATGATTGCTTGACAGAAGGCGGCAATGATCTCGCTATTGATGCTCTTTACATCGGCGATCAGATAAATGAATACATACCTGTTTCAATTTTTCAATGCAAGTATTATTCAAGCACAACAAATCATGCGTTTGCTGAAACGGATGTAATTAAGCTAATAGATACTATTGGAATTATATTTGATGTCAACAAAAAACTTCCAAAAATTAATCGCAGATTAGAAGCAAAAATTGAATATCTTCGGTCGTCAATAAAAGGAAAAGCGATTCCTTCTGTTACAATTTATGCCTGTAATAATGGTGAAAAATGGAATTATTCCGCTCAAGTCCGAATTGATGAGCTTGTCAATAAAAGAGGGACGGATTGGCAATATGTTAATCATGATGTGTTATATGATAAACAGATTCCCGATAAACCTGTCAACGATACGCTTCTTTTAGAAGGTAGTACACTTTTCGAAAAAAAGGATTTTCGGGAAATTTGCCTTGGAAGGATTCCTGTCTCTGAAATTGCCAGGATTATGGCAGATCACAAGGAACGTTTGCTTGATCGCAACATACGTCGTTTTCTTGGATTTAAGAAAAATATAGTAAATACTGGCATTAAGGAAACCCTTATCAAAGAACCGCAAAATTTCTATTATTATAATAACGGCATTACCATTATTTGCAATGAAATGGATTATAATAAATATCAAGATAATTCACATGGCGTTCGCTTAAAAAATATCAACATCATTAATGGTGGCCAGACCTGCAGTACGATCTTAAGTGTTGAAACCGAATTAAAAGCACAAGGGCAAGAATTATCTAAAGATGCCAGTGTTCTTGTGCGTATTTATAAGTTATCTTCTGAAGAACGCGACGATATAGTTAGTCGCATTACTTTGGCAACTAATTCGCAAAACCCCGTCGATCTAAAAGATTTGCGCAGCAATGATAAAATTCAAAAGATGATCGAGGAAAATCTTAAGCAATTTGGTTATAAATACTTGCGCAGTCGGTCGGGCGATAGTTTTTCAGATCCAAATTCAATACGTCCCGCAACGGTTGCTCAGGCCGTGCTGGTTACCTGGTTAAGAAAGCCTGGCGCAAGACTGCGGGAATCAGAACATTTTAGCACAATGTATGATGAGATTTTCAATGAAAAGTTAAATGCGGTTCAGATCATTATTGCCGTGCTTATTTTTAGAATTGCAGAAAATAGACGTAAACGTCCATTAGATGCAGACCCAAACCATGTTTCTTATTCATCCGGCTATGTTGCCATGTTGATGGGGGAATATTTGCTTAAAGAATTGGGGATTGGAGTTGGTCAACTCGATTCAAACAAATACGAGCAGGCTAAAACTTTACTTAATGAAAACCATGATAAGTGGATTAAATTGGCTATAGAAGAAATTTCATCTAAACTTGAAGATATTTATCAAGACGAACAAATAAAAACTTTTCAAAAACTTGCGGCAATCTTTCGTAAAGATGAGCTGGTTGATAGTTTTTATTATTATAGAGAAACCTGAGGAGTCCACACCATGAACATTATGCGCCCGATAGATTTTGGCACCAAAGCCAGCCCGGAAAAAACCCTGGTACGCCTCGAAATTGACGGCGTGGTCATTGAGGTTCCCCAAGGCACCTCGGTCATGCACGCTGCCGTGACGATGGGTACCAAAATCCCCAAACTTTGCGCCACCGACAGCCTTGACGCTTTCGGCTCGTGCCGCATGTGTTTGGTCGAGATTGAGGGGCGGCGCGGTACCCCGGCATCTTGCACCACCCCGGTTGAGGCCGGCATGAAAGTCCGCACCAACACCCCCAAATTGGCGGAATTGCGGCGCGGGGTGATGGAACTCTATATTTCCGACCATCCGTTGGATTGCCTTACCTGTGCCGCCAATGGCGATTGCGAATTGCAAGACATGGCCGGGGTGGTGGGCCTGCGCGAAGTTCGTTATGGCTATGAGGGCAAAAACCATTTTGCTTCGGTCAAAGACACGTCCAATCCCTATTTCACCTTTGACCCCGCCAAATGTATCGTTTGCTCGCGCTGTGTCCGCGCCTGCGAAGAAGTCCAAGGCACCTTTGCCCTCACGATTGATGGCCGTGGCTTTGCCAGCGTCGTCTCGCCGTCGCAACATGAATCATTCCTGGAATCCGAATGTGTCTCATGCGGGGCCTGTGTGCAGGCCTGTCCCACCGCCACCTTGATCGAAAAATCGGTGATCGAGATGGGGCAAGCCGAACACAAAGTCAAAACCACCTGTGCCTATTGCGGCGTGGGGTGTTCCTTTGTCGCCGAGATGCAGGGCGACCGCGTCGTTCGCATGGTACCCGACAAAGATGGCAAGGCCAATCACGGCCATTCTTGTGTCAAGGGTCGCTTTGCCTGGGGGTATGCCACCCATCCCGACCGCATCACCAAACCCATGATCCGCGCCAAAATCACCGATCCCTGGCGCGAAGTCTCCTGGGAGGAGGCATTGGATTACGCCGCCAGCCAACTTCGCGGCCTGCAAAGCAAATATGGCAAAGATGCCATTGGCGGCATTACCTCGTCGCGTTGCACCAATGAAGAAACCTGGCTGGTGCAAAAATTGATCCGCGCTGGTTTTGGCAATAACAATGTCGATACTTGCGCCCGCGTGTGCCATTCCCCGACCGGTTATGGATTGAAAACCACTTTTGGTACCTCGGCGGGTACCCAAGATTTCGATTCGGTCGAAGAATCGGATGTGATTATGGTGATCGGAGCCAATCCCACCGATGGCCACCCGGTTTTCGCCAGCCGCATGAAAAAACGCCTGCGCCAAGGGGCGCATTTGATCGTGATTGATCCGCGTCAAATTGATTTGGTCGATACGCCGCATATCCGCGCCGATTATCATTTGCCGTTGAAACCCGGCACCAATGTCGCGGTGATCAACGCGTTGGCTTATACGATCTTAGAAGAAAACCTTGAAAATGCGCGGTTTATTCACGAACGTTGTGACACCGGCGAATTTGCCATTTGGCGCGAATTTATCTTGCAACCCAAAAATTCCCCAGAAAAAGTGTCGGAAATCTCAGGCGTTCCCGCCGCCCATATCCGTGCCGCCGCGCGTTTATATGCCACCGGCGGGCGCGGTGCGATTTATTACGGGTTGGGCGTCACCGAACACAGCCAAGGATCAACCATGGTGATGGGCATGGCGAATTTGACCATGCTCACCGGCAATATTGGCGCGCGCGGGCGCGGCTTAAATCCCTTGCGCGGCCAAAATAACGTCCAGGGTTCGTGCGATATGGGGTCTTTCCCGCATGAATTCCCAGGCTATCGCCATGTGTCCGACACGACCACCCGCGAGTCCTTTGCCCATGATTGGGGGGTGGAATTGTCGGCTGAGCCTGGCCTCCGCATTCCCAACATGTTCGACCAAGCCTTAAGCGGTAATTTCCGCGGCATGTATGTGCAGGGCGAGGATATTGTCCAATCCGACCCCAATACCAGCCATGTCGTGGCGGCCATGAAATCCATGGAATGCGTGGTGGTGCAGGATATTTTCCTCAATGAAACCGCCAATTACGCCCATGTGTTTTTGCCCGGCGCATCGTTCTTGGAAAAAGATGGTACTTTTACCAATGCCGAACGCCGCATTAACCGCGTGCGCCGCGCCATGAAACCGCTTGCGGGCTATGCCGATTGGGAGGTGACGCAGATGCTCGCCAATAAAATGGGACTGGCGATGAATTACACCCATCCCAGCCAGATTATGGACGAAATCGCCCGCCTGACCCCCAGTTTCAAAGGCGTGTCTTATGAAAAATTAGACCGCGATGGTTCGGTGCAATGGCCGTGCAATGATGCCGCGCCCAACGGCACCCCCATCATGCATGTGGAAAAATTCGTGCGCGGATCGGGGCGGTTTATGCTCACCGATTATGTACCGACGGACGAACGCACGAGTGGCAAATATCCGTTGCTTCTGACCACCGGACGCATCTTAAGCCAATATAATGTCGGGGCGCAAACCCGTCGCACCGCCAATGTCGCCTGGCATGACGAGGATGTGCTGGAAATCCACCCGTTTGATGCCGAACATCGCGGCATTAATGATGGCGATTATGTGGCCATGGAATCGCGGGTGGGAACCACCAGCCTGCGGGCCGTGATTTCCGAGCGGATGCAGCCAGGCGTGGTCTACACCACTTTCCATTTCCCCGAAACCGGCGCCAATATCGTCACCACCGAATATTCCGATTGGGCGACCAATTGCCCCGAATATAAAGTGACGGCGGTACAAGTACGCCCCACCAACCGCCGTTCCGATTTCCAGGAAGATTATGCCGAGCATACGGCGCAGGCGCGACATATTCTGGCGGCGGAATAACCGCCATGCCGGATGTCGACCAGACCAGGTCTGATTTTTTGCCCAAGGATTTGACCAGGGATTTGACCAGGGACTTAACGGTGGCTGCGGAGGCGCATCGCCGGGTCACGGCCAAAGAAATCGTGTTTGCGGGGAAATCAGGCGACGCGGATTTCGTCGTGGCCGAGGAAGTCCCCGTGGCCCTGGTCTATAACGGCATGTCCCATGTCGTGTTGATGGCCACGCCGCAAGATTTATCTGACTTGGCGGTGGGGTTTTCGCTGTCAGAGGGGATTATCGACGACAGCTCCGAAATCATGCGGATCGCGGTGGTGCAATCCCCTTTGGGCATCGAAGTCACTATGGATATTCTGGGGCGGCGGTTGCATGAATTGCAAGAACGCCGCCGCCATATGGTGGGCGCGACGGGTTGCGGTCTGTGCGGGATTGAATCGCTTGCGCAATTGGCGATGGGCGGGACAAAGAGAGATGTGGCACCAGGCAAGGAAGTTCGGGTTGCGGCGGTACGGGCGGCCTTTGCCGCTTTGGGGGAGCAACAAATTTTGAATCAGCAGAGCCATTCCCTTCATGCGGCGGCTTTTGCCGATTTTTCTGGGGCGGTGCAATGGGTGCGCGAAGATGTCGGTCGCCATAATGCGTTGGATAAATTAATTGGGGCCATGGCGGATGCCAATCGGGATTTTGCCAACGGGTTTGTCGTGATGACCAGCCGTTGTTCCTATGAATTGGTGCGCAAGGCGGCGCGGGTGGGGGTTGGTGCTTTGGCTACGATTTCCGCCCCCACCGGCCGTGCGCTCGACGAAGCATCTGCAGCAGGCATGGGGTTGATTGCCCTGGCGCGGCACGATGGCTTGAAAATATTTTGTCATGCCGAGCGATTCACGGTCTGAGATATTGATTTTGATGGCGATTTTACGGGGGATTTGAGGATGGATATGCAAGCAACTCATGCCGATGCGACGCAAAAATTGGTGATGATGGCCAATCAGATCGGCGATTATTTCGCGGCCTATCCCCATGACGCGGCGGTCAAGCAAACCCGCCAGCACATCGAACAATTTTGGGCAAAACCCATGCGGGCCGCCATCATCGCCCATCTCGCCCAAGGCGGCAAGGGTTTGAAACCCATTTCGATTGAGGCGGTCAAGGGGTTAATGGGGTAGAAATTAATTTTTTGCGTTTGTAATCTGCCTTTATAAATTGGGTAGATTTTAATTTCATGTATTGACAAACAGGTGGTTTGTACTTTATTTTTATGATTCTTTGAATCAAGAATCGTGCTTTTTCGGAGTTACGCCAGGGAATAAGTTTTTAATGAACCACGCTGTTCCTGTATCGAATGAACCCAATTCTAAGCCGAAATCGTCCCGCCAACCGGGAAAATCTCCCTTTAAATCCCGGTTAAAAAAAGAATTAGATGCGGTCGGTTTGGATGGGGCAAAGGCTTTGAAACTTCTTCCCGATTGGTGGGAAGAAGTGGCGGAGTCTTTGGGTGGGCAGATTGAAATTCGCGGCTGGGTCGCCCAATTTTTTGGCCTTATTTTTGATAAGGACGGAAATTTTTTGCGTCCGCCATCGGCGGAACCAGAAATCGCCTTTCGTGCCAAAAAAGACAGTGACATAACCAAACTTAAAATTGCCTCCGACTTTGCCCTGGCGGTTGCCAAACAAATATTGCGGGTTGTCCCCGAAACCAAAAATCAAATTATCCCATCGGCGGAAAAATTGCGCCAGGAAATCCTGGCCAAGGGGAAGCCCTGGGTTGGGTTTGACGATTTGCTCGAAATTTGTTGGAGCCGCAATATCCCGGTCATTTATATGACCGAATTGCCGATGACCCATAAAATGGATGGCATGGTGCTGCGTTACGATAATAAATACGCCATTATTTTAAGTAAAAAAGCCCAAAATGATCACCCCTCGCGTCTATTGTTTGTTCTTGCCCATGAAATAGGGCATATTTCATGCCATCATCTGGCGGGCGAACAATCGCAAATTGCCGAAGAAACGGTCAATAATTATGCTTCCGAAGCAAAAATTTACAATTCGGATGCCTCAAGAAAGCAAGAGACCGAAGCGGATGCCTATGCACGGTTGTTATTGATTGGAGAAAACACTGAATTTAATTACGGCAACCTTACTGTGCCTAATAAATTAGGACAAGCGGTTAATCAATTAGGGAAAGAAAAAATGATTGAACCAGGTTTCATTGCCCTTAACGCTTCCCATAATTTTGCGAAGTCTGGGCGTGGTAATGCTTGGGGCTTGACTGAAAATGTCCTGCAAAAACTTAATATTTACGATTCAGGCTGTTTGGCACTGTGCCAGAGATATTTTATCCAAAATATCGCATTTGATGAATTAAAGGTTGAAGCTTGGGAGGTGTTGCAAAATCTTAAAGTCGTTTCGCGTGAGTTATAAATGTGACAGAAATCAACGCGATATTCGACATCGACATCACCTTAAAACTAACAGCCTGTGATATTTGGGATGAAGTTTTGCAGGCATATGATGTCCATTCTGTTTATCGGCTTGATTCAGCTGTACCGCGTTCACTGCAGAATAAATTTTTGCAATCTCACCGTAAAAGAAAACTGGAAAGCAAAACCCTATTTTTTGATGACCGTCAGGTTTCTGAAATAATTAAAAAATTAACCTTAACCATTACTCAGACCGTTCAACTTCCTTCGTCATGGAAAGAACCCGCCGAGGCGACAAAGAACGAGTTAAAAAGTAAATCAATCGATGCAGGTGAGGCCGAAGCGACAGCTTTATTGCTTGCTCATAATGATTTAAATCTGCTTCTAAGCGGCGATAAACATTTTTTTACTGACTTAAAGCATAAATTTCCTGATTATTATTTTCATTTACGGGGTGAAAATAAACTGGTGAGTTTTGAATCCTGCCTTGCCAAATTATGTAAACAACTTGGATATGACAGATTACAGCCAAAATTATGGCAGGGTCGTTTTATCGATAAGGCTTTAATGGTTTCCTTGGGTTCACAAGGGCAACATACCGAACAAGAGTTTCTTCAAATTAACTTTCAGTCCGACCCATTAAACCCCGATTAGCAACCATAATAACCGCGGCGGCATCCCACGCCATTGCGATCCAATGGCTCTGGACCGGCCGTTGCCGCTAATCCACATCGACTTCAAACGGTTGCCGCACCCAATCATTGGTGGGCATCATGCGCCCGTTAAAATGGGGTTTGAACGCGGAATGGGGTTTGCACAAAACCGTGGCAAAGCGGAAATCCACCGCCGAGGTTTTGTCATAAAAATGGTTGAATATGAATTCTGCGGTGCGGCCGCCATCGCACATATCGTCGCAAATTAAAATCCGCAATTTGGGGATGGCGTTTAATTGTTCGGGGGCATTTTGGTTGGCGCTGCGCAATAATTCGGTCAAAGGCAGGTCGTTTAAGGTACAGGCATGTTCGCTCATGCGGATGATGTTGTTTTGTTTTTCAAGCGACGATACGCCGTCATAATAAGACGATGCCAACAACCAAAAAGTACGGTCTTTTAAGTGGGGAATCTTGCGGGTGAGGTAATCGCCAAAATAAAACCCGCCGCGCCCCAAGACGATCATGTAATCCGGCACATAATCAACCGCCTTCATATCGGCGAGGCATTGATCCATATAGCCGCGATATTCTTCCCAATCCATACGCACGACGGTGGTTTCGGTCATGTCGATAACGCTCATTTCCGCCTCGATCTTTGCTATGGGTCGATCCCTTGGCTTCTCTCTACCAGAAGTAAGGTTGTGTTCACAAGGGTGATGTTTTGGCAACCAGCAACGACCTGGCCCCCCATTATAAATCCAACAATAACCGTTGCGGGTCTTCAATCGCATCCTTAATTGCCACCAAAAACGTCACGGCTTCGCGGCCATCGACCAGGCGGTGGTCATAAGACATCGCCAAATACATCATGGATCGAATGTCAATGCGTTCCTCCGCGCCTTTGCCCACCACCATCGGGCGGCGTTGGATTTTATGCATCCCCAAAATTGCCGATTGCGGCGGATTAAGGATGGGGGTGGACAATAATGATCCAAAAACGCCGCCATTGGTGATGGTGAAATTACCCCCGGCCAAATCTGCCAGGGAAATTTTGCCAGCGCGGGCTTTGGTCGAAAATCCGCCAATGGTTTTTTCAATATCGGCCAGCGACATATGTTCGGCGCGGCGCAACACCGGCACCATCAAACCCTGGTCGGTTGACACCGCGACGCCAATGTCGAAATAATCTTTATAGACAATCTCGTCGCCCTCAATCGCGGCATTAATGATGGGTTGTTTTTGCAAGGCCGCCACGGCCGCCCGCACAAAAAACGACATAAACCCCAATTTCACGCCGTGGCGTTTTTCAAATTCGGCCTGGTAGTTTTGGCGCAATGCCATGATGTTCGTCATGTCAACTTCGTTAAAAGTGGTGAGCATGGCGGCGTTATTTTGCGCATATTTCAATCGCTCGGCAATTTTTTGCCTGAGGCGGGTCATTTTCACCCGCCGCTCGCCGCCTGGGGACACGGGTGCAGCCAGGGGCGCAGCTTGAGGCGTGGATTGGGGGGGTGCGGCCAGGGGCGCAGATTGTGCCAGTGCGGGCGGGCGGGCATCGCCAGGCGGCGTGGCGGGGCTTTGACGGGTCGCGGCGGGCGTCGCGCCTTTTTGATCGAGCGCGTCGAGATAGCTAAGAATATCTTCTTTGACCAACCGCCCATCTTTGCCCGTGGCGGGGATCAGGCTGGGGTCAAGCCCATGTTCGGCCACCAATCTTTCGACGGCTGGCATCAATTTGATCGGTTGCGGTGACTCATCCTTGTCCAGCTCGGATTTGGTCGCCGGGACGGGCGCGGCGGTTGGCGGTGGGGATAATTTGGTCGCGGCATCTGGGTTTATGGCTGCGGCGGCGGGGGCTTTGCCGCTCGACATTTTTTGCACGATGCCCTCGCCCCCGCCAATTTTGCCCAAGACCGAGCCGATATGGACGGTTTCGCCCTCGGCGGCGGCGATGGAGAGCAACAAGCCGCTTTCGCTGGCGGGGACTTCGACATTGACTTTGTCGGTTTCTAATTCGACCAAGGGTTCATTCGCCATGACCTGGTCACCGATTTTTTTAAGCCATTTGGCCACGGTGGCCTCGGTCACGGATTCGCCTAAACTTGGGACTTTTATTTCTATCGCCATAACTGTTTTCTCCGATTTTTGGTCAAAATTAATTTGCCAAAATTAATATGAATTTGCCAATCCGCCAAGTCAGAATCATTCCCATCTTTAGGGAACCTCCGAACAAGTCGAAAATTTATTTACCCCCCCTTCTTTAGAAGGGGGGGATAGA
>JASGCR010000255.1 GCA_030054015.1 Candidatus Symbiobacter sp.
GGTAATCCCCCAGGAGTTTTGGGAATAATACTCCTGGGGGATTACCCGACTCGGACTGCAAGCGGCAAACCGCTTGCAGTCCGGCGGGTAATGACGCTCTCTTTTTGACGCTCTTCCTTTTAAGTGACGCTCTTGAGCTATTCCGCCTTGCCATTGGGCAAAATCGTCACCACCCGCAACGTGTTGGTGTGGCCGGGTTTGCCGAAAGGATAGCCGGCGGTGACCACCAAACTGTCGCCCACCACCGCCAATTTTTCGCGCAAAGCGATCTCGGCGGCGTGATTGACCATATCGGAGAAACCCGTGGCATCGTGGGTAAAGGCTGGGTGTACGCCCCAGGCCAGGCTCAGCCGCCGCGTGGTCTGAAGTTTTGAGGACAACCCCAAAATGGGGGCGACCGGACGCTCGCGCGATGCCCGCAAAGTGGTTGAGCCGGTGGTGGTATAGGTGACAATCGCCTTTACCTTCATGGTTTCGGCAACCTCACACGCGGCGGAGGTGATGGCATCGGCGCTGGTCGCTTCTAAGGTAACGCCATTGGCCATCATGATTTCGCGTTGCAGCGGGTCGCTTTCCACTTCGGAAATGATGCGGCTCATGATCGAAACCGACTCAAAGGGGAATTTACCACTGGCGGATTCGGCGGATAACATGACAGCATCGGCCCCGTCATAAACCGCGGTGGCGACATCCGATACCTCGGCCCGGGTCGGGGTCGGGGCTTCTTTCATTGATTCCAACATTTGGGTGGCGACGATCACCGGACGGCCAAAATTGCGGCAGAGTGTAACGATGCGCTTTTGGGCGGCGGGCACTTTTTCGGGCGGTAATTCGACCCCCAAATCGCCGCGCGCCACCATCACCCCGTCGGATAAATTGATAATTTCTTCTAAACAGATCAAGGCTGCCGGTTTTTCGATTTTAGAGATAATCGCCGCCCGCCCTTGGATAATCTCCCTGGCCTCGGACACATCTTCGGGGCGTTGGACAAAGGACAAAGCGATAAAATCGACTTCCAATTCTTCCAGGGCGAAATCCAAATCCCGGCGGTCTTTGGCGGATAAAGCCGATAAAGGCAAGGTCACGCCTGGCAAATTCAAACCCTTGCGGTCAGAAATCATGCCGCCCGCAATGACCTCGCATTCGGCAAAATCTTCCCCGTGGCGTTCGACGCGCAAGCGCAGTTTGCCATCATCAATTAATATATCGGTGCCATCGACCAGGGCGGCAAAAATTTCGGGATGGGGAACCCCGACGCGCGACGCATCGCCTGGCTTGGTATCGAGTTCGATGCGAAATTTGGCCCCGTTTTTTAATTCGGCTTGTTTGCCCTCAAATGTCGCCAAGCGCAATTTCGGCCCTTGCAAATCCGCCAAAATGCCAATGGCTTGACCGGATTCTTTTTCGATTTGGCGGATGATTTCGTTGCGTTCTTTGTGCCAAAGATGCTCGCCGTGGCTGAAATTCAAGCGAAACACATCAACCCCGGCCTGATGCAAGCGCGAGATGGTGGCGTGATCCGAACTGGCCGGCCCCAAAGTGGCGACAATTTTGGCGTTACGACGGTGTGACATGATGTATTCCTAAAGCAAAAGCGGGAAGCAAAAGCGGGAAGCAAAAGCGGGAAGCAAAAGCGGGAAGCAAAAGCGGGAAGCAAAAGCGGAAAGCAAAAGCGGGAGGCAAAAGCGGGAGGCAAAAGCGGGTCATAAGTGGCGCGTCATAGGCAAGCAATATTATCGTTAAGATTGGGTTTTGGGAAATAGTTTGAGAAAAAATTTCTAACCCGGCCCGACCACCAAAATCGCACGGAAATCATTGACATTGGTATGGGTGGGGCCGGTAATGACCAAACCATCCACCTGGTTAAAAAATCCCCACCCATCATTATTGTCCAAAAACTCACGTGGCTTGAGGCCGAGCGCACGGGCGCGGTGCCAGGTTTCCGGCGTGATCATGGCTCCGGCATTGGTTTCGGTGCCGTCAATGCCGTCGCTGTCGGCGGCCAGGGCATAAATCCCCGCATCGCCCTGGAGATCAAGCAACAATGCCAGCATAAATTCGCTGTTGCGACCGCCGCGTCCCTGACCGCGCACGGTGACGCTGGTCTCGCCGCCCGATAAAATCAGACAGGGCGGCGGCACGGGTTGCCCATAATGGCGGATTTGGCGGGCAATGGCGGCGTGAACCCGCGCGACCTCGCGGGCTTCGCCCTCCATCGTGCTGGATAAAATGAGGGGGGTGATGCCATGCTGCCGCGCATAATGCGCCGCCGCTTCCAACGAAGCCTGGGGGGATATGACAATATGCGACTCGGCGCGGGCAAAGGCCGGGTGATCGGGTTTGGGGGTTTCATGGGCTGGATCGGCTAAGATTCTGGCCGTCGCATCCGCGAGGGGGATATGGTAACGCTGAATAATCGCGCGGGCATCCTGTTGGGTCGTCAGGTCGGGAATGGTCGGGCCGGACGCAATCACCGAGGCATCATCATTCGGCACGTCGGAAATCATTAAAGTTACCAACCGTGCCGGTGCCGCCGCCAAAGCCAACCGCCCGCCTTTGATGCCCGACACATGTTTGCGTACCGCATTCATTTCATTAATATTGGCCCCGCAATTGAGCAAAGCGCGGTTGAGGGCCTGCTTGTCGGCCAGCTCTATGCCGCGGGCGGGAAGACACATCAGGGCCGAACCCCCGCCGGAAATCAGGCACAGCACCAAATCATCTTGGGTAAGTCCGTGCAAGTGCTGCAAAATGGCTTGGGCGGCCTGGACACTGGCCTGGTCGGGAACGGGATGGGCGGCTTCGATGATTTTGATCCGCTCGGTCGGAAGTTTTTGCCCATAGCGCGTCACCATGATGCCACTTAATTGCGCCAGATCATGGCCGCGTTCGTGCCAGACTTGCTCAACCGCCTGGGCCATGGATGCGGCGGCTTTGCCCGCCCCCACCACAATGACGCGGCCTGGGGGTGGCGGTGGCGGCGGGATAAAGCCAGCCAATCGCCGCGCCGGCAGGGCGGCGTTAATCGCGCCCTCCAATGCGCCGCGCAAAAAAGATTCTGGCGACAAGGCGGCGGGAAGTCCCGTTTTTAACGATGTTTCATTCACGATTAAGCCTTTGGTTCACGCGGTTCACGCGGTTTCAACATGCGGACAATATTCATGATCCCGGCGCAACTGCCCAGGATAAAAAACAGGATAAAGCCCCAGGGACGGGTGCCAAAAACATGATCACAGGCCAAACCCAATCCCGCCCCAACGATAATCCCAGCCAACAGGTCGCTGGCAACCCGAAACCCAAGATTTTGCAGCATCTGGCCCTGGCGTCGGGTTTTTTCCTGGAGTGAATCCTGGCGGACATTGCGCCGTGTCGTGGCAGAATGGGCTTGCTCAAACGCGTCGATGCGTTGCCGCAATTTTGTGGGAGGGGGCGGCGTGGGCTTGGTTTCAGATGGGTTATTCATGCCGTGATACTATCACGCTTGGCGGGTTGCATAAACATTAATTCTCGCCCGTCTATCGGTTCAGGCAAATTGGGGAGCGGATTTTAGGGAAGGTCAGAATATGTCTAGTTTTACCCCCCCTTCTTTAGAAGGGGGGGATAGAAAAGCTTGAATTTTTTGCTAAAAAAATTCTTAGCTTTTCTTGGGGGGGTTGGTGTAATAGCTTGATTCTATTAATATATTTTCAACATCACAACCCCCCCAAGTTTCGCTAAGCTGCTGCCGCCGCGTAAGTGAAAGCGG
>JASGCR010000256.1 GCA_030054015.1 Candidatus Symbiobacter sp.
AAAGCTTGGCGAGTGCTTACGAGCCAAAGCTTTTCTTGGGGGGGTTGGTGTAATATTTTGATTCTATTAATATATTTTCAACATCACAACCCCCCCAAGTTGAGCTAAGCTGCTTCGCAGCTAAGCTCAACTATCCCCCCCTTCTAAAGAAGGGGGGGTCATAAAGGCGAAATTTCAATGACAAGGGAAAAAAGTTTAATTCTCCGGCCCCAATTGCAGTTTCTTCTCAACCAAGACCGAGGTCGGCTGTACCGGATAAAAATGAAACCAACCCGCCAAACCGGCTAAAATTGCCAACACCCCAATCATACCGCCCCAAAATATTTTCCGCATGGCAACCCTTCACATCTTGCGCTAAGTACGTCATATTTGCGCTGACGACGTCACGTTTGCGCTGACGAAGTCACGTTTGCGCTAAATACGTCATCGTACAAACAGAATTATATAAAACCCTCCGTGCGAAAGCAACCCAAGATGAGTCCCTCGCCAGACCCGATCCCGCCCGCGCCCCCTTCGCCTCTCCCCTATCCGGTTTTTGCGGTGCCAAAATCTTTGGTCTTGGTGGGCATGATGGGGGCGGGCAAAAGCGCGGTGGGACGCCATATTGCGGCTTGGCTGGGCTGGCCGTTCCGTGACAGCGATGTCGAGATCGAACAATTATTCGGCATGACCACCAGCGAAATTTTTAAACGCTATGACGAGGCCCGATTTCGCAGCGAAGAAAAAAAAGTCATGTGTGATCTTTTGGTTGCCGATAAAATGGTGATCGCGAGTGGCGGCGGTGCCTTTATCAACCCCGATACCCGCGCCGCCGTCAAACAAGCGGCGATTAGCATTTGGCTCGATGTACCCATGGATGAACTCATGCGGCGGGTGTTGCGGCGGGCGACCAGGCCGTTATTGCAACAACCCAACCCGCGTGAGATCATGGAAAAATTACTTGCCGAACGCCGACCAATTTACAGCCAAGCCGATTTGGTGGTAGAAAGCGATCACTCACCCTCCATCATCACCGCCGAGCGCGTCGTGCGGCAATTGCAGGAATATCTCGCGGCAAAGGAAAAATCGTGAATTTGTCCGAATCCCATCCCGCCCAGAAATTAACCGGCCAAATCCACAGCGAAATCCTGGTTGAATTGGGTGAACGCAGTTACCCCATTGTGATCGGCAGCCAAATTTTGGCCGATGCTGGGGTGTTTTTGCGCCACCAGGGCAAAATTGATGCCAAAAGGCGATTATTTATCATCAGCGACGAAAATGTGGCAACGCACCACGGCGATACATTGCAAAAATCGTTGAACCAGGCGGGTTTTCGCCATGAGATTCTGATTTTACCGCCCGGCGAGGCAAGCAAATCCTTTGACCAATTAGAAAATATTGTCACCTGGCTGCTCGGTCATAAAATCGACCGCCAATCTGTGGTGATGGGTTTGGGCGGCGGGGTGATCGGCGATTTGGCCGGATTTGCCGCCGCCATTACCTTGCGCGGATTAGATTTCGTGCAGATTCCGACCAGTTTGCTGGCCATGGTGGACAGCGCGGTCGGCGGCAAAACCGGCATCAACACGGCCCAGGGCAAAAATCTGGTCGGAGCCTTTCACCAACCCTTATTGGTACTGGCCGATATGGCGGTTTTGTTCAGTTTACCGCCGCGTGAATTGCGTGCTGGCTATGCCGAAATGTTTAAGCATGCCCTAATTGATGGCGGCACAGAACTTCCCTGGTTTGAAGAAAATGGCTGCAAATTTCTGACCGGAAACTGGTGTGGCAACGATGATCAATTCAACCTTTTGGCGGCTGGCATCTCCCATTCTTGCCAAACCAAGGGGAAAATTGTCGGGCAAGATGAGCGCGAAAAATTGGGCGGGCGGCGGGCTTTGCTCAATCTTGGTCACAGTTTCGCCCATGCGATTGAGGGTTTTTGTCATTATGACGGGCGGGTGCTGCATGGCGAGGCGGTGGCGATTGGCTTGGTCATGGCGGCGCGTTTGTCGGCGGATTTGGGGCATTGCCCGCGTGAATTGGGCACTCGGATTGAAAAACATTTGCGCGCAGTCGGTTTGCCAACCCGCCTGGCGGATGTAAAAAATGTGACTTTTGCAGTCGATGCGCTGATGACCATTATGCAAAATGATAAGAAAATGACTGATGGCAAATTGGGCTTTGTCGTGATTGAGGGCAAAGACACCCTCCCCTTGCGCGTGTTCCAAGACCATTTGGTTCCCCCCGATCTGGTGCGCCAGATTTTGCATGATTCCCTGTAAAAGGCTTACCCCCATGCGCCCCAAAATTGGCATTATGTGCGATGTGAAACATCTCGAAGAATATCCCTTTCACGGGGTGGGGGAAGAATATCTCTATGCCGTGATGGCGGGGGCGGCGGCCTGGCCGGTGATGATCCCGGCCCTGGTACAGCCAACCCACACGGGTCGCGCCAAACCCGCCTATGATATTGATTTGGTTTTGTCAGAATTGGACGGCCTGGTTTTGACTGGCAGCTATTCCTGCGTCGCTCCCCGCCATTACCAAGCCGAATTGGCCGCTCCCGGCATTTTATTGGATGAACAAAGGGATGCCATAAGTTTGGAGCTAATCCGCCGCGCTTTGGCGCGGGGTGTGCCGCTTTTGGCGATTTGCCGTGGGTTCCAGGAATTGAACGTCGCGCTGGGCGGCTCGCTGCACCAAAATATCCCGGCCCTATCTGGCCGCCAAAACCACATGCCCTTTTACCCCCGCCCGCCCGATGAGATGTTTGCTCCCGCCCACCTGGTGACGGTCATGCCAGGCGGACTGGTGGCAGAGTTGGCGGCCTTGCCCACCCCGCCAGAGGGGCAAAATCAACCAAGACAAATGTGGATTAATTCCGTGCATCAGCAAGGGATTGACCGCCTGGCCTCTGGCTTGCAGGTCGAGGCGGTGGCGGATGATGGCATCATCGAAGCGGTGACAGTGGCAGATGCGCCGGGTTTTAACCTGGCGGTGCAGTGGCATCCCGAATTCCGCTTTTGGGATGCGGAATATTGGCGCACGCCGTTGATTACGCCGCCTGAGGATGCACAGCCCCTCAGCGATGGCGGATTCTCGCAGCGTTTATTTGCGGCCTTTGGCCAGGCGGCGGGGGAATATGCCATTAGAACTTGACCCATTGACTAATGCCGTCGCGCGGCTTGAGGAAGGCGTGGTGAATTACCAACGCGACCCCACCAATGTTTTTTCCCGCGATGCCCTGATCAAACGCTTTGAATTTACCTATGAACTCAGTACCCGTTTTTTGCGGCGATATTTGCGGGAAACGTCACCCAGTGCCGAGGAAATTGATCAAGCCGATTTTCCCGACCTTATTCGCACCGCCGCGAAACGTGGGATTACTCACGGCGAATGGGCGGATTGGAAGGAATATCGTGATCTCCGCAACCGTTCTTCTCACGGTTATCACGAGGAGATTGCGGAAAAAGTCATCCTTGGCATCCCAGAATTTTTGCGCGAAGCCCAATTTTTGTTGCAACAATTGCGGTCTAAGGATTAGAATTCTCTTGGTTCACGCCCGGTTAGCGTCATCACCCGCCGAACCGCTTGCGGTTCGAGTCGGGTGATCCATCGTGCTGCGCAGTCTTGCGCAGTACCATAAAATGATTTTATACTCCTTGTCCTTGAATATTCGCCTTTATGACCCCCCCTTCCTAAGGAGAGTCTGAATAAGTCTAGTTTTACCCCCCCTTCTTTAGAAGGGGGGGAAAGCTCCG
>JASGCR010000015.1:0-6794 GCA_030054015.1 Candidatus Symbiobacter sp.
ATCCCCCCCTTCTAAAGAAGGGGGGGTAAATAACTTTTCGACTTAATCAGACCTTGCACCAGGGCGGGTCACACAAAACGCACCGAACAGCCGCCAATCCCGCCAATGGTCACCCGCAAGGCGTCGCCCGCCTGGGCCGGAATCATCGCCGCCAAGGAACCGGACAGGATCACTTCGCCGGCTTTGAGGCCGATGCCCAATTTTCCCAAGGTGTTGGCGAGCCAGGCCACCGAGTTAAGCGGCGACCCCAAGGCCGCCGCGCCGGCACCGGTGGCGACAATCTCGCCATTTTTTTCCAAAATCATGCCGCATCCATCGAAATCCACCTGGCGCGGATCAACCAACCGGTCGCCCAGGACAAACACCCCGCACGAGGCATTATCGGCCACGGTGTCTTGGATTTTAATTTTCCAATCTTTGATGCGGGAATCGACGATTTCAAAACAAGCCATGACTCCCTCGGTGGCGGCCAAAACATCCGCCGCCGCAATGCCCGGCCCGGTCAAATCGCGTTTCAGGATAAAGGCGATTTCGCCCTCGGCCTTGGGTTGGATAAGGGATGCGGCGGTGATCGCTTCGCCTTCATTATAGACCATGCCATTGGTCAAGATGCCAAAATCGGGTTGAAACACGCCCAACATATTCATGACCACTTTTGAGGTCACGCCGATTTTTTTGCCAATAATGCACTCCCCCGCCGCCAAACGCCGCCCATTTAACCTTTGTTGAATGGCATAGGCATCTTCGATGGTGATGCTGGGGTGGCGTTCGGTCAGGGGAGCCACCACCCGACAATTTGTCAGGCAGTCATAAAGCTCATCCCCCAATTGATTGATGATTTCTGTTTGCATAAGAATCTTCCTTTAGGCGGGTGTTAGGCGGGTGTTAGGCGGGTGTTAGGCGGGTGTTAGGCGGGTGTTAGGCGGGTGTTTTGCGGGTGTTAGGCGGGTGTTTTGCGGGTTAATTTGTCAAAAAATTGCCAACCAAGGCCGAGAATTCCGCCGCATGTTCAATTTGCGTCCAATGACCACAACGGGCAAACACATGCAGCCGACTGTCATGAATCAATTCCAGTAATTTCAAAGCATTGGCCAAAGGAATGACGCGGTCATCGCGGCCATGAATGATCAGGGTTTTATGCGGCAAAGCCCGGATGGCATGTTCGGGCGTACACATGGCGGTGATCCATCTTTGCCGCGGGGCCGGAAACATGGCGGCAAAGGATTCTTGCACGCCAGGCCGGATGCTCGCCTGGTAGCGGAGGCGCGCCAAATCATCCGTAACCAAACCGCGATCATAGGCAAATACATCCAGCAATTGCTTCATATTTTCAAGCGAGGGCTGATAGCCCCAGGCCAGATCGAGGCCGGACGTCAGGGGAAATTCCACCCCCACCGCCCCCATTAAAATCAAGCGACGCACCCGTTCGGGGTGGCGGCTGGCCAAAGCCAAGGCCAAGGCTCCCCCGAAACTATTGCCCAGCACATCGGTTTGTTTGATATTAAGCGCATCCAACAAACCCACCGCCTGGCGCACCCACACATCCAGGCTGTACTGAATGCCATCCGGTCGGTCGCTATAGCCAAACCCGACCATATCCGGGGCAATCACCCGCATTTTTTGCGCCAAAATCGGCAGATTCAGCCGCCAATTCGCATAAGCCGAAACCCCTGGCCCGGAGCCATGAATCATCAGCAGGGTTCCCGTATCCTGGCCTGCAGCTTTAGGTTCCGGGCCAAGGTCGTGATAATTGGTGCGAATCCCCGCCGCGACGATATTTTGGGCGATTTCGGGATTGGTTGCGATGGGTGTGTGATCCATGATCTGACCTTATAATTTGACGCAGATATTTTTGAGTTCGGTATAGAATTCGAGCGAATGAACCCCGCCCTCGCGGCCAATTCCGGATTGTTTGGCCCCGCCAAACGGGGTGCGCAAATCCCGCAAAAACCAGCTATTGACCCAGACCAGCCCGACTTGCATTTGCTGCGCCATACGATGCGCCCGCGACAGGTCGCGCGTCCAAATCGAGCTGCATAAACCATAGTCATTGTCATTGGCACGGGCGAGGACTTCTTCCTCGGAATCGAACGGGGCAATATGGGTGCAGGGGCCGAATATTTCCTCTTTGACGATGCGGGCTTGGTCGGACAGTCCCGTCCAAATCGTGGGTTCAATCCAACTGCCCCCCGCCAGATCGCCGCTCATTTTGGGGATGCCGCCGCCAATAATCACATTAGCCCCTTCGCGTTTGGCCAGTTCATAATAGGACAAGACTTTGGCCCGGTGTTCTTGGCTGATGAGCGGCCCTAATTTCGTGGCCGCATCTTCGGGACGCCCAGGTGTTAAGCCCGCCGCGACATCGCGCAAGGCGGCGACAAATTGGTCAAAAATCGGGCGTTCGACATAAATCCGTTCGGTGCCGAGGCAGACTTGCCCGCAATTTACAAAGACCGAGCGCGTCATGCCCTCAATGGCCGCCGCAAAATCGGCATCGGCAAAAATGATCGCGGCATTTTTACCGCCCATTTCCAGGCTCACCGGGCGGGCGCCTTTGGCCGCCGCTTTCATGATGACTTCGCCGGTGCGGGTCTCGCCGGTGAAAGTAAGGGCATTTATGCCAGGGTGTTGGGTGATAAATTCGCCCGCCGAATTGGGGCCAAAGCCATGCAGCACATTGTAAACACCCTTGGGAATCCCAGCTTGGTTCATCACTTCGCCGAGCAATGTCGCGGTTTGCGGGGTTTCTTCGGAGGGCTTCACCACCACCGCATTGCCGCACGCCAAGGCCGGGCCAATTTTCCAGGTCATGAGCAAAAGCGGCAAATTCCACGGGCAGATCACCCCCACCACCCCCACCGGCGCGCGATGCCCATAATTAATCGCGCCGCGCCCATCCGGGGTCGCCAATTCAAAAAATTCGGTCGGCACATTTTTGACCATATCGGCGAAGATTTTGAAATTCGCCGCGCCGCGCGGTATGTCGGTGTGACGCGCCAAACTCATGGGTTTGCCAGTATCTTCACATTCGGCGGCGACAAATTCGTCGAAACGTTGGGTGATGCCATCGGCCACCGCATAAAGACGTTCCACCCGCTCAGGCAGGGATAACTTGCCCCAGACCCCGCGCAAGGCCGCCCGCCCGGCCGCAACCGCGGCATTGACCTGGGCCGCACTGGCCTCATGAATATTGGCGATTTTCTGACCCGTCAGGGGCGAGATTTTGCCAAAGGTTTTTTCGCTGGTGACATATTCACCATTGATAAAGTTTTTGATGTCTTTCATCTTATCCACGCTTTTTTGCGAATATTTAACCATCATAGAACCAGTTTGGGTTTAGGGCGCAAGCCCCAAGGCCTGAATCCCCGCCGCCGCGCAAATTTCATCTTGCGCCGCCGACCCACCCGACACGCCAATGCCGCCAATCACCGCTCCGCCTTGAGCCGCGGGTAATTTGATCGGCAAGCCGCCGCCAAAAATTACCAATCGCGGTCGCTCCGCCAGCCCGATTTTAAGGGCTTCGTCATCGCCAAAGACTTTGCGCCATTCCGCCGTGGGAAAACCAAAACTGGCGGCGGTATAGGCTTTGTCGGTGGCAATATCGATGGAATGGATAAACGCCCCATTCATGCGGAGAAACCCCATGAGCAAGCCGGCCGCATCCACCACCGCGACATTGATCAAAATCCCCAACTCCGACGCCGATGCCACCGCCGCCGTGATAGCGGCGGCAGCGGCCTCGGTCGTGATGGTCGGGCGGTTTTGCGAGAGAATTAAACTGCCTGGCATCTGGTCATCCTTGGCTTAGGTGTACACTTCGGTAAAGGACGGCACCGGTTCACCGAGATGGTAAAACACCCCAGTCCAGAGTTTATCTTCGGTCCAAGTCGAGACCGGGCGGTCGCGTTGCGCCAGGAAACCCAATCCGGCAAAGGTTTCATTGCGGTTGCCGCTGGGGTCAAAGAAATAAATCGTCTCGCCGCGGGTGATGCCGTGACGGGTGGGGGCCACGTCGATTTTGGTTTTATGCTTGCCCATAATATCGGCGGCCCGCAAAATATCGCTCCAAGAATCGAGGAAAAAGGCCATGTGATGGAAGCCATTGCGCGGCCCGCCGACAAAGGCAATGTCATGCGGGGTGGTGGTACGCGCCAGCCAACTTGCGGCCTGGATGGCGCCGCCCGGGCCCACGACAATTTGCTCGGTCAGGAAGAAATCCAACACCTCGGTACAGAATTTGGTGTTTTCGGCGACTTTGTTGATGCCTTTTTCCGGGTTCAATTCGCACATCAGCAAAGCGTGATCGAGCCAATGGACACCCGCCCCGTGTTTATTATCCGGCCAGGGATCGGGATTGGTGGTGCCGACTTCGGTGCCGACATATTCTTTTTGCGCATAGAGCCGGAGGTCATGGCCGCTCGGCAAATTAAATTGCAGCATCCGCCCGGTCGAAGGCAAAGTACCTTCGGGCATGATTTTGGCGGCAATGCCATAGGCTTCGATTTTTTTCTTCAAGTCATCGAGGTCGGAATCCTTTTCGACCTTATAGGCCAGGTGATTCATGCCGGCTTCTTTATCTTCGGTCAGAATGACGGAATATTTATCCCATTCATCCCAACATTTCAGATAAACATGGCCGTTGGCGGCCTCCATCACTTTGTACATACCGATCACGTTAATGTAATGATCGAGGGCGGCTTTCATATCCAAGACCCGCAAACTTACATGTCCAATCCGTAAAATTCCCATTTTAACCTCCACTGTGGTGATCGACACGCATCCTTTATGCGTGTCGCCTAAACGAAATCATCGACTTAGTTGTACGCCCTTAACTTGTCCTAACCATTTTCTGCCAAAGCGGGAGCAAACATTATTTTGACAAACCGATGCCAAATGCTTTTTGAATTTTGCCCACCACATCCAGCGATAAATCACTGGCCGGGCCAAAGCGGCACGCCAGTGCAAACCCTTGATTTTCCTCATCTTCGGTGACATGGGCGCGGCTGATTGGCCCCAATTTCTCCGCCCGTCCGGCCGATACCTTGACCTTGCACACCCCGCAGCCGCCATTCACGCACCCCACCGGAATGCCGCGCCGCCCCAAGCGAATCATGCCGGCCAGCAAAGATTCGCCCACCGCGCAGGCATAGACTTCGCCGGTTTGATTGACGCTGACTTGGAATTTGGGGCGGCTGTCGTAAAACATGGTTGCCTCGATCGGTGATTAAACCCGTTTGAATAAAGGCGAGCGTTGGGTGTTCGCATCCGCCGCGGTGATGAATTTCTCGGTAAAAATATCGCGTTCATAGAGCCGCCCTTGCATCAAGGCCCCAAGACAGGCCTCAATCATCAGCGGCGGGCCGCAAAGATAGGCTTTGTGGCCGGCGAAATTATCCTTGAAATGGGCTTTGGCGACGTCATGGACAAAGCCTTTGGCGATGCCAGTACCTGGGCCGGTGCCTGGGCCGCTACCTGGGCCGGTGCCATCTGCCTCCGACAAAGCCGGCACATAGGTAAAATTCGGGTATTGCGCGGCGAGGGCGCGTAATTCCGCGTCATAATAAAGTTCCGCCGCGTTGCGTTGCCCATAAATCAAGGTGATGGGGCGTTGATCCCCCTGGTCGATTAAATCCAGAATCATCGAACGCGGGCTGGAAAGTCCCGACCCGCCGGCCATGAAAATCAACGGGGCAGCATCGGATTTGCGCACAAAAAACCGTCCATAAGGGGCCGAAAACGTGATTTTGCTGCCAATTTGCAAATTTTGGTGAATCCAATTGGTGCCTTTGCCGCCTTCGACCAGGCGGATATTCAATTCCACTTCGCCCGATGCACTCACGCGCTGCGGCGAATTGGCTATTGAAAAAGCCCGCGATTCGCCGATGCCGGGCAAATTAAGCTGCACATATTGACCGGCCTGGAAATGCAATTTTTGTTCGAGTTTCAGGAAATAAGCCTTAATCGTTGGGGTAAGATTTTCCACCCGCGCGACGATGGCGGGATAATCGCGCACCGGAATATTCTCGGCATCGGGTTCTTCATCGATTTCGGCTTCAATGGTCGTATCAGCCAAAAGGGTGGCGCAACAGGCCAGGCTTTTGCCGCCCTCGCGTTCAAAATCCATCAAGGCAAAGGGATTGGCATCGCCATGATCGACCTCGCCCTCGGTGACCTCAATCTTGCAGGTGCCGCACAAACCATGCCCGCACGCATGGGGAAGGTAAATTCCCTGGCGCAGGGCGGCATCCAGGATGGTTTGTCCATCCGCCACCGCAATGGTGGTGCCAAGCGGCTCAATCGTTAAGTCATATCCCATTTTCGCTTCCTTTTTTTGCCCTTAAAATCCTTGTTGATTTTTGGATAATTGCTGCCGACTGCCCTCCAAAGCCGGGGTCACAAACCGGATCAGCGATTTGTGGGCAAGCCCGTGATGCTCAAGCGATTTGCCAAAATCCGGGTAAAATCTTTGCTTGGAATTGAACCATTTGGTGCGGTGCCAATCAATTTGTTCAAATTCGGGATGGTCGCCATAAAGTTCCGGCAACACATCCCGCACCATCGCCCCAAACGGCATGGTCGGCGGCAAAGGCAAGCAATAAGGCGCACAGAACATTAAATGATAATCCCAACAAATATAGATCAGGCGATTACCATAAAATGACTCCTCTTGATCTTGTTGGATGGGTTCATATGCGCCCAGATGCCGCAGCATGTCTGGGGCTTGGGCGTGACCATTCCCCGTCACCGGATCAGACATTTTCATGTTTGGCTTCCTTGTGCGTCGAGTTTTTGCC
>JASGCR010000015.1:6894-16061 GCA_030054015.1 Candidatus Symbiobacter sp.
CTGGTGTCCCTGGTGTCCCTGGTGTCCCTGGTGTCCCTGGTGTCCCTGGTGTCCCTGGTGTCCCGCGCCAGCCTGGGCGCGTGCCGCCGCGAAATTTTTCATATCCGGGCTGGTGCTGAAATCGCCATTATCATGACCCATCCGCACCCCGTAATAACGCAGCACTTCGCGCACCGGCGAATCGCCTGGCGAGGCCGGATTAATGTCATCGGGATAACAGGAACCGCGATAAATTTGATGGACCGGCAGCCAGGCTTGCCGATATTTGCGCGGTTCGTTGGTAAAGATTTCGCAGCAATGATCGGAACAGAAATGGTATTTCTGTCCCATATAATTGGTTTCGCGGAAGCAAATTTGGGTGGGGTCACCAGGTTCGGTGAACAGCATCGGTACTTGGCACACTTGGCACAACATGGGCAGGAATTGATTGAACCAACGCCCTTCCTTTTTTTGCACTTGCGCCCAATGGTCAAACCTGGAACGGTAATAGCGGTCAAAGGTTTCCGGATATTTTTCCGACAACCAGGCCATTTCATCCTTGCCCGGCACCCAAGTGTGAAAGGCGGCGGCATGGGCATATTGATAAAAAGTCGCCCAGGCCTGGTGGCTGATGTGATTTTTGGCTTCGCAGGCATCCTTCCAGCCTTTGGGTTCCCGAATGCCATAACGCGCCAAATCTTTGAACAAGGCACCGCCATTGGATTCGGCGTACATTTCCCAGGCTTCGCGCCAACTCATGACGCGTTTGGGCAGCATGTAATCTTGCATCATGGCGACCAAGGTGAGCAGTCGGAACCCGCGCCAAAACCATTTATCAATCCAACGCTGCACAATCGGCACATTGGCGGGGTCTTGCTCCAAGATAAATTTGATACATTCGATGCCCAAGGTCATGTGGCGCGATTCGTCGCTTTGCGCACTAAAGCCAAAGGTCACGGTGGATAAATCGCCATTATGCGCCGCCCCCGACATAAACGGGACAAACAACAGATTGGTCAGCACATATTCAAAGGAAAAACTCACCGCCGTCAAAAATTCAAACGGCCCGCCCGACATGGCATCCTCGAAAAATGACTTTGGCACCGACAGATACCAAATATTGTCGTACCACGAGGTGGGGCTGTGCATCCCATTAAAATGGCGGTTATAATGGCTTATGGCATGGGTTTCGGTTTGAAAATGGCGCAATTCATCGATACTTTGCATTTGCGCCGCCACCCGCGCCCCGGCCCCGGTAAATTGCCGTCCGACATGGGCAAAACCGCGATGGGCGTTATATTCCAAAGGCGTTACCCCCTGGATAAATAATTTCAAGGCATTGACATAACGCGCATCCGTCACCCCCAAATGCCCGCCATTTTGGGCAAAAGCATCAATCACGGCATAGAGTTTTTTGTCTTTCTCGCCTTGATATTTCCAATAAGTATCCATCGTCAGGCGAAACGGGTCTTCCCATTTATCCCAATCATGGATGATGATGCCTTCATAGCGATCATAAGGAAACACCTTGTCCATCGGTTGATAGGTGGTTTCCCAATGCAAACCGCGCGTCATCACCTGGTAACGCTCTTTGAGGCCAAGCTTTTTGGCTTTGGGTTTTGCCGCGGTTTTTTCGGCGGGTTTATCGGTCAGAACTTCGCTCATGGTCTTCTCCTTGGATGCGTAAAAATGTGGGTTTAAGCCAGCCCCACCGCTTCGCTGTCAGATACCGGGAAATAAGCGCGGTGAAGGATCGACGGGTCTTCGCGTAATTTAACCGGCGAGCCATCAAATGAAATTTTGCCGCGCGACATCACATAAGCATGGCTGGCCAATAACAAGGCCAATTGGGTGAATTGTTCGATCAGTAAAACGCCAATCCCTTGGGCGGCAATTTGGCGAATGATGGGGGCCAATCGCGCCACGATGGTCGGGGCCAGACCAAACGACAATTCATCAATCACCAAATATTTGGGATTGCCCATCATCGCCTGGGCAATCGAGACCATTTGCTGCTGCCCGCCCGACAAATCGCCCGCCATCACTGTCAGGCGTGGCTTTAATTCCGGGAAGAGTTCGACCGCCCGTTCCAACCCCAGTTTTTGCTCGGCTTTGCCAGCGAAACTGGCCGCCAGCAATAAATTGTCGCGCACCGTCATATCGCGCAACACCTGGTGGCCTTCGGGAACCGTGGCGATGCCGGCGCGGCGAATGACATCGGCATCCCATCCTTTGACATCGACATCATCCAACCAAATTTCGCCAAAGGCCGGTGCAATCGCCCCAGCCAAGCCCAAAACCGTGCTGGTTTTGCCAGCCCCGTTGGGTCCCATCAAAGCGGTGACTTGCCCAGGTTGCACCTCAAACCGAATGGCATGAACCACCGCCTTGGTTCCCCGCACCATCACCAAATCTTTGATCCGCAAAGGTTTTATCGATGAATCTGTCATGCCGCCCTCTCTAATTCGCCAAAATCACCCAAATAGGCTTTGCGCACTTCGGGCAATTCCAGAACTTTGCGGGTTGGCCCCACCGCCAGTAATTTGCCAAAATCAAGCACCATGGTCTGGCTGCAACAGGCCACGATTAAATCGACATCGTGATCGATTAAAAAGACCTGCGCCCCGCAATAATCGGGAATGCCGCGAATCACCTGGGCCAAATGCTCGGATTCGGCCTCGGACATGCCAGCTCCTGGCTCGTCCAGCATCACCAGCGAGGGCTTACCAATCAAAGCCTTGGCAATTTCGGCCAAATGCCGCTCTTCGGTCGATAAATCCGAGCCTTTGCGGTGCAATCGGCGGGTAAGTCCGACATAATCAATCGCGCGTTTGACATCCTCTTGCATTGCCGGTGATTTTTTGGCAAAACCATGATCGGCCACGGCTTGGACATTTTCCAACAAGGTTAAATCATCGGCAATTTGATCGGTTTGAAAGGTACGCCGCAAACCCAAAGACACGCGTTTATGCGGCTTCATACGGGTGAAGAGGCTGGCGCGGAATTGCGTCATGGGCGTGAGGTTAAGGTCAAATCGCCGCTCGCGCTGGGTAATTGATTTGCCATTAATCGCCACCTCGCCGCTCGTGGGCGTGACAAAACCCGAAAACACATTCAACAAAGTGGTTTTGCCCGCCCCGTTTGGCCCAATCAACCCCACAATCGGTTGATCCAGCGTGACGGTCAAATTATCCAACGGCTTGACGCCGCCAAATTGCACGGTGATGTTTTTAATCTCAATCATGCTGCCTCACCGATATGCCGCTAAGGGTTTGGGAAATTTTTTGTCAATCGCGTTGCGTAACGGCAAAACCGCCGGATACAGCAATTTCTCGCTGATGATTTTGAGGCTCATCGCGCCCCACACCAACGCCAAGCCATAGGCAAATTCGACCTCAAACACCCCCCACACCACCCAGGCGATGAAAAATCCATTAAACCACCAATTGAGTCCACGTTTGATCAGACGATGGTCGGGGATGAGGCCGATTTTCGCCATTAATTGCGCCAAACGCAGGGACAGATAGGCTTCAACATCCTCGGCCCGGTCTTGGATGGGTTTGCCAAAAAACCCCAGCAACAGCCAAGCCACGCCCGGTATCGCCACCCGGAACAACAACGCCACCAAGGCGGTGAAAAACGCGCCGCCAAAGCTGGTTTTATCCAAATACATATAAACCAAGCCGAATAAACCCGCGATGGCGAACCAGATAATGGTGCCTTCGACAATCCGGCTCATCCGCACAAACTTAAAGAAATCCGCCAATTGCCCGACAATGCCCTTGCGGCCTTGGATCAAGGACACCAAAGTGGCAAAGCCAAAAAACACATTGGCTAAATTGCCATCCACCCCATGCCCATTGAGCAAAGCCGGCAAAGCGCGGATCAATAATCCCGCCGCCACCGCTCCCAACCAATTATAGGCACCGCCCACCACCACCAAGGCAAAGAGCAAGATCGATTGGCTGACATGGAAACCCGAATATTCCAATTGACCGTTTAAACCCGCCAATAAGCCGCCCGCGAGTCCCGCTGCCACGCCGCCCATGAAAAAGGCGCGGGCTTTATATCCCACCACGCTGACCCCGGCGGCGGTCGCGGCCGCCTCGGACTTGCGGATTAAGGCCCAGGCGCGGCCGGATTTGCTCGCGCGTTGCCATTCCAAAAATCCCATCACCAAAATCAACCAGACCATGAGATAACGGAAATAAGCCGCATCCGATTGCGCCAGCCAGGGACGACCAATGAGTACCCGCGCTCCGGTTTCAACTTTGCCGGTAAAACCCGGGCCGCCATCGGGGAAACTAATGACATTCACGATGACTTGGAATGCCGCCGCCACCAATAAAGTGAGCAAAGCCAAATACAACCCGCGCATCCGCAAGGCCGGCAATCCCAACAACAAGCCAAAAACTCCCGCAATCAAGCCGCCCAGCAAAACGCCAATTTCAAACGGTATGTCAAAGCCATGCAGGAACCGCAAACACACCCAACCGCCCACTCCGGCCAGGGCAAATTGCGCCAATGACACCATCCCCAATTGACCGTAAAGCAAAGCCACGGTCGCTGCTGTCATTGTCAGACACACCACCGAACTGATCGAATTCACCCAATAATGCGATACCCATTCGGGCAAAACCACGGCCACCAGGGCAAACACAATGACCATCGGCATGATCCGCCGCCAGGGTGATTTGGGCGGAATATCGATATTGGATTTTTTCTTTTTTTCTTCAGCCATAATGCCCCCCGCTTATTCCAAATGGCTGTTGTCACGGGAAAGGGTGATGCCTTTCCTTTGTTGCCAAATCAAAGCCATAATCGCCACCACAAAGGCCGTCGCCGAGCCAAAACGTGCCGCCGGGGTTAAATTGGCCAGGGATTCAATCACCCCAATCGTGATGCCGCCCAGCACCGTCCACATCAGCGAGGTTAAGCGACCAACCAAAGCCGCCGCCAAAGCCGGAATGACCATAAAGGTTAAAACCGTGGGATTAAGCCGGACAATATTGCCCAGAAACAATCCCGTAATACCGGCGAAAACCCCCGAAATCAGCCAGGCATATGAATCAATGCGTTTGATTCTGACCCCCAAAATGGCACTTAAATTACGGTTGCTTTGCAAGGCCCGGAATTTTAACCCTAACGAGGTTTTGGCGAGCAGCCACAACATAAATCCCGTCGCCACCGCCGCAATGGTCAAGGCCAAAAGGCGGGTATAACTCAGCAATCTTTGTCCGTTGTAATCAATGCCGTCCGCATCGGTGGGCAGTACCAAACGCCGCGGCGCATCGCCCCAATACCATTGCCCCAACCCCATAATCATGAGCGCAAAGCCCAAGGTCGCCATCGCCCGCACAATGCGGTCTTGGTGACTAAGGGTCGGGGCAATGAAACGTCCATATCCCCAGGAAAGCAACGTTGCCGCCGCGATCCCGGTGATCCAGCCCAACCAATCGGGATAGTCCAAATCGATGATTTGCCAGCACAACATGGCTGATAATCCGCCCAAGGCACCATAGGCAAAATTCACCACCCCACTGGCGCGGTGCAAAATCACCAGACCAACGCCAGACAGGGCATAAACCGCACCCACGCTAATGCCAACAATAAGGAAGGGAAGGATATTTTCCATCATCGCATGTCCAACCAGATTAAGTCATACCGACTGAGCGGTTTAGTTCAGCAAACCGCCTTTGGCTTCCAATGCCAACACGTCGGCTAGATCGGCATCTTTGGATTGGGCGCATTCGGTCAAAGTCTTAAACCCGCCTTGTTGCAACATGGCAATCCGGCCCGAGTGATTGGGTTGATGGCGGTCGCCGGGGCCGTAATACCAGGGACGGCACAGCATATCGCTTTGCACCGCCTTGGCCGCTTTGAAGGCCGCAAAAACCGACTGGCGATCAATATTGCCTTTAATCCCCAGCAAGGCATTGGTGGCAACTTTGGCCGCCAAATAACCAGCTTGCGAGAAACTGTCGATTTGATCGCTCTTGTCGCCATATTTCTTTAGAATGGCTTGCCAATTTTTGGTATCGGCCCCATCGGTGTCGATTGGTTGCAATTCCATATGGACATAAATCTTGCCCCACCAATTTTTGCCCACGGCTTTTGGCATTTCTTCGTTATAGGCCGAGGTCGGCAAGCCCCATTTCAGGGAATTATTCAAGCCTTGGCCTTCGGCGGCGGTCAAAATCGGGAACATCATCCCGCGCGGCAAGCCCAAAACCACGGCTTGCGGGAGGGCGGCGACCACTTGCGAAATAATCGCATTGCCATCCAATTGACCTGGGTCAAACAAGACGGTTTTGACCTCGATGCCATTGGCTTTGCCATAGGCCTCGACGCCATTACAGACCCAATTACCAAAAATGTACTTGCGACCAATTAATCGCGGCAAAATCGGGGTGCTGGCCGTAATATTGGGGCAAGCAATTGGTCACAAAATCGCCAAATTTCATGTCAAGCGGCAAGTCAAGACAAATCGGTGCGCAATACATGGCATGATCAATCCAGCCCAAATAAAAGATCGGGGTGGCGAAGTTTTGCCGCTGATCCCGCGCCACAAAATAATAGGGGCGATGCGTTTTCGTGGTCATGATTGCGCCCCCTCAACTTCGACATTGCCGCCCCAATCTTTGAAATTAATTTGGTCGGGCGAGCCGTCAAAATCCAAATTATCTTGCCCGTGGGTGATATGTCCCCAGGCCAGCAAGGCTTGTTCGGCATCGAATGTGGCATCGAATTCGGCATCGAATGTGGCATCGAATTTGGCATCGAAATCCGCCGCCCGCCCATCTGGTTCGGGTTTAAAACAATGGCCTTGGTGCATTTGATGCACCGGAATCCTGGCCTGGAGATATTTCTCCGGCTCGTTCACAAAAATGTCACGGCAAGGGTCGGAGCAAAAATGATACATCTCGCCATTCAAGCGCGTCTGGCGATGGGATAGGGTGGCGGGGGCCTCGGTTGCGGTAAAAATCACCGGATGCTGGCAGGTTTGGCACATCATGGGCAGATGATGATTGTAAAACCGCCGTCCGGTTTGGTTGAGGAATTGATAATATTCCAGGCGCGGGCGGTAATATTGATCGAAACTTTGCGGATATTTTTCGGACAACCAAGCCATTTCCTCGTCCGATGGCACCCAACTATGAACCGCCGCCACCGAAGCGTAAGTGTAATATAAATTCCAGGCTTGGTGGCTGAGATGGTCTTTGGCGGCACAGGCATCGCGCCAGCCCTTGGGTTCCCGAATGCCATATTGTGCCAAATCTTTGAACAGTGCCGCGCCATTGGATTCGCCGTAGATTTCCCAGGCCTCGCGCCAGCTCATGGTGCGTTTGGGCAGCATGTAATCTTGCATCATGGCGGCCAGGGTCAAAAGCCGGAATCCCCGCCAAAACCATTTATCCATCCATTTTTGCACGATGGGGGCATTGCCCGCATCTTGTTGCAAAATGAATGTGATTGCTGCCAACCCCACCGCCATGTGCCGCGCATTGTCGCTTTGGGTGCTAAAGCCAACGGCGGTGGTGGCCAGATCGCCATTATTGGCCGCCCCCGACATAAACGGCACAAACATTAAATTGGTCAGCAGGCCATCAAAGCAAAAACTGATCGCGGTCAAAAATTCAAACGGCCCCGCCGTAAACGCATCCTCGATAAAGGATTTGGGGGCCGCTAAATACCATAAACGGTCAAACCATGACACCGAATGGTGCATCCCGTTGAAAAAGCGATTAAAATTGCCCAAAGCATGCGTCGCGGTTTGGCTATGCCGCAATTCATCAAGCGATTGCAATTGACAGGCAATCCGCAATCCCGCCCCGCCCAATTGCCGCCCCAAATGGGCATAGCCGCGATGGATGGAATATTCCAACGGCGTGACCGCCTGGATGAATAATTTCAAGCCATTGATATAACGCGCATCCGATACCGCCAAATGCCCGTTATTTTGGGCAAAAGCGTCCATGATGGCATAGAGTTTTTTCTCTTTTTCGCCCTGGATTTTCCAATCCCCAACCCAAAATTCAGTGATGACAGTGCCGGTTACAGTGCCAGCCCATTTTTCTCGGCGCGATTTTGCAATATCTGCCAGGCCGCGGCGATTTCATCCGCGCCCTTGCTGCCCCCCGTACCGTCCCAGGCCATGGAAGCGATGGGAGCCAAGGCCGCCCGCGCCCGCGCCCCCCAATCTTTGACCCATTCGGTGATTAAATCACGATTGGCGGGCGATTCGGCGGCTGCAACTTTGACCAAGGCATCCACCCAACGCGCCGATTCGTCATGCCATTCGGGCATAAAGGCGGTCAGCATACAAAGCGCCGCCCCGCCCTGGCCGGCCACATATTGATCGATAAATTGCCGGTAAATCAGGGGATAAATTTGCCCGTCCAGGGCAAAATTTTGCGCCACGAATAATTCAAACGGGTCTTTGACCACCAGAGTGTCTTCGACATAGCGGCGCAATTCTTGCCAGGGCGCATCATTTAGCCAAGCGTTTTTAGCCTTATCCAATATTTCGGTGCCGCCTAACACCAAGCCAAAGCGGGTGATATATTGCGCCACCCCCAATTGATCCATGGAATGCATCGAGGCCGCCGCCGTAAAAGCCGTGCCATAGCCATAGGCGCCGATGGCCATGTTATTCATATTGCCGCCCCAGGCGACATGGCGAAAGGGCAACAAGACTTTGCCGACCAAATCCCGCAAATCCGCGGGGGTTTTTTCCAATAATTCACGCGATTCAACAAATTGGTAATTGGCTTCCATCGAATCTTGTTGCCGCGCCCGCTGCATCGTCCAATTGCCGTAATAATATTGATTGGGGTCTTTGAGTACGTACCAATCGGCCAGCACCAATTTGCTGCGGGCGGCATCGTAAAGTTCAAATTCCGGCTCCCATGTCGGGCGATAATGAAAATTTTCGCTGGATTGCGCCCCAAAAGTGGCTTCCTGGTAACGGGTGGGGAGTTTGTCATCGCCAATATATTTCGCCACATGCGCATAGGTATTGCGCAAAGGTTTCACCTGGCGGGCTTGTAAATCAATCGTCATCTGCTCGAACTCCCATAAAAGCATTTTACGGATTGGTCATGTACCCCGTGTCCTTGAAAATTCGCCTTTATGACCCCCCCTTCCTGCTTAGGAAGGGGGGGAAAGCGACGCTTAGGGCGAAGCCC
>JASGCR010000016.1 GCA_030054015.1 Candidatus Symbiobacter sp.
CAACCGCTCGCCATAACGGGCGATTAAATCGTCCTGGCTGCAATAAAGCGGCCTGAACACCGCCTCTGACCCAATCGGGGTGGCGGCAAAAACGCCTTCCGGGTCGAAACTGGGGACGGATGTGTTGGTCATACCGCACCCTCGCTTTGGGTTGCCGCGACGACCGAGAGCAGCGCGTCCTGTTTCAACAACTCGATTTGCGCGGCGGTAAAGGCGGTGGTCGGGTAAAATTGATAGGCCATGACAAATTCAATGCCACAGCGACGATGCCCATTCAGGCTGGTGGCGATATTGAATCCTTCAATCGGAGTTGCGGCGGTTTTGCTGTCATTTTTGCTGTTATCTGCCATTTTATTTCCTTTTGGATAGATTTCCTGTTTTGGGTTAATTCATGTATGGGTCGATGATGGGAATCAGGCTTTTCGCCCACGGGTTGGTGGTGGTGGCATCAATGAACGGCACCTGCACCAAGCGCATCGCATCCTCGCGCAGGCTGGTGGGGACGACCAAATGGGTGGGTTTCACGCCGAGCGGACTGCCATTGCTGGATCGCATGGCCTCCAACGCGGCAAAGGCCAGCCGCAAATTCGCCATGTTCAATGTTTGCCGCGAGGCATAGCAATAATGCCACAACCCAAAGCTAAACCCCGCCCGCACCCGTACCCCATAAACATATTCATCAAAATCAAACACATGGTGATCATCGGGACGGGTACGGGCAATAAATTCCGGCGGTACGCGCTGTTGGTAAATGATCGGGCGACGGGTTTCTTGCGATAAATCGGCCACAATCCAAAGTGGATTGGTGGCTGGCCCATCTTGGAAATTAGAGATGCTTATCAGCCGCCCATTCGCGTCATACCAAGGATGGTCATTGTCAAAGAAATATTGTTTGTCGAAACAAAGTTTGCTGTTGCCGTTTTTGAGCAAATTAAAAATCTGTTGGTCGGGCATTTGAGCGCAAGCAATGCCCAAGGCTTCCATCGTCATGCCGTAATTTTGGTATTGATCATCTTCAACTTCGTCTCGCGGTATGACGATTTTTTCTTGGAATTTGCCGTTTTCAACCGTGATTTCACCCAATTTCAAGTCATGCGAGGCACGTTGCCCTTTCCAAGGCCGCAACATCGGCATGGTGAGCAGACTGTTATAAGTCTCGCGCAAGGTTTTAGATTGGGTGACAATGGCAATTTCTTTGCTGCCCACCGTCAAATTCATCAAGCCTTTGAGAAATTTGCTCTGAAATCCGGTGGTCATTGCCTTAATCGACTCGGAATTAATCTGCATAATGCTGTTTTTCCTTTGATTGCCTTTGATTGCCTTTGATGCGTAAAACGCCGCTAATAGCCAATGCGCACCCAAACGCCCTCGGCATCGGTTTCAAACAAAGTTCCGGCAAGGGGTTTGGTGCCTTGGGTGGCGGCGATGGTTTGATCATCCGCCGCATATACGTTCGTATCCATAATGATCGGTATGTCGTCATTCGCATTGGCAAAGCAATAAATGCCGCTTTCGATCAACACGGTGATGGCGCGGTCGATGCCGTTGGTGTTATCGGCATTTTGCAAGGCTCGGCCTATGATTTTGGCATTTGCCCCGCCAGTGCCGCCGACAATGGCCAGGCCAGTCGTCGGGTGTCGTCCCACCATCGTGCCAAGCCAGATTTTCTGCCCGGCGGCAACGCTAAGACTGCGCTGCATGGTCTCGCCTTTAAGGGCGGTCATGCGCGGTTCAATGGCTGCAACCATAATTAATCTCCCTGTTCTAATTTGGCGGCGAATTCGTCGCTGCCATAATTCAACACTTTGACTTTGCCGTTTTGACTTCGCGCCAGTTTGAAGTCGGATTCTTCTAAGCCCATGCGAGCCATAACCTCGCGGTCGGCATGAGAAAAACTGGCGGCGGCGGTGAGGTTGGCGGTCATGCCATTGGCGGGGGGAGCAGTGGCGGTAGCGTGACTGGTTTTAAGCAAAGCGGTGACCGCGCTGGCGGCGGTGAATTTGCGGAAATCTTCAAGATTGGCTTTGGCGATGACCAAGGCCCCCTCGCGCTGGGCGGGAGTTAATTGCCCGGCGATGATCGCGCCTTCTACTGCTTCCTCGGCGATTTTGCTGCGGAGGGTAATGATCTGGGTTTCCAGTTCGCGTTCGCGCTCGCTGGCTGGTGCGACAGGTGCGGCGGGTGCAGGCGGCGGCAAAGCCGGTACGGGCGTGGCATTGGCGATGGCGGTTTTTGTTGCTTCATCGTTTTTGGCACGAAGGGCAATAATGGCGGTGGCGATTTCATCCGGGTTGGCCGTATCGGGCAATCCCACCGCAATGGCGATTTCTTTCATGTTCACGATTTCAGACTCCTGTGGCGGTTCTTTCCATAAGATCAAATCCATCGCCGGGGTGTTGGTCAGCCCGACGGATTTGAAATAAAGCACTTCTCCGGTCTCGGCGTTGCACATGAAAACGGGCGAGATATAGCGATATTCCTTGCCCAGAATCATGCGTTCAGCATCCGTATTCCACGCCACCCGCGCGTAAATGCCGGGGATATTGGGCGATTGTTTAATCGCCAATTCTTGTACCCATCCCGCAGCGGGGGCGGGCTGGCCGTTGGTTTCGGTGTGAGTCGATTGATGCTCGTAATCGACCAGCAATTGAGTGGCACCCAGCCGCGCTTTGGTTCGGGCAATCACCTGCTCGGCATGGGCATTATCGCGCAGGGTAAATTGCTGCTTGAACCCTCGCGCCGACTGGGTACCAATGGCAAACAGCAATATCCATTCGGCGGGGTTGGCGGTGATGGGGTTACTGTCATTCATTTCTATTCCAAATCATCTTGCGCCAACGCTGTCGCATTTGCGGCCTCACGGTTTCATTCACATTCATCATGCGAAAGCGTTGTCGCATTTGGGTGGCCGTCGTTACGCAGGCGGTGTCGGTGTCGGTGGGGTCGGAGTCGATGGTGCCGGTAACGGCGGATTTTCAGCCAGTTTCCGCGCCGCGCTGCGTTCAACCAACAAGCTAAAATTGGCGCAATATGTGGCTAAATCAGCATCGGGATAGCCAACATTGGCCGAGGCGGCCTGAACCGTGCCGTCAAAGACGCAATGCAGTTCTTGTTCGTCGCTGTATAATCTTCGTCGCCATGGGGATGCTAAACCGCCATAGGGAGGTAAAGACAACACCAATAAATCGGATTGGAATGTGTTTAATTCGGCGTGATAATCCGCGTCGGCCTGGCGCATGACAATGTAATTATCGGGGGTGTGATTAAAAATCGTCATGAAACCTCACAATTTTATAATGGCGTTCAAGAAACTGGTGGGTTGAAATTTGGTATAAGACCAATTGCTGCCAATATTGTCTTCGATCTGTTTCCATTCGCCAAAATAATGAATGCCGTCAAAGTTCGGATAAGGCGTCGCTTCTAGAACAATATTGTTGCTGGAAACCGCTTGGTTTTGTGAATTACTTGTCCTCATGCTGCTGCCATTAGCATATTCAACCCAGGCATTATTCTGATTTGCTCTGGCTTTGAGGCGGTTATTATGGCTGTGATAGGGCATTTCTTGGATCGAGAGGCTGTGGGTTTCCTCGCCCAATAAAACGCCGGGTGAACGGCTGGATAACCCACGCCCATTTCCGGCGGCGGCCAGGGTGCGCCCGCGCAAACGCGGCAAAGGCATGACGTAACTGCCATTCGCCCACCAATCGGCGGCGGTTCCGCTCGGTTTGGAGCTATAGGAACTGTTGCTGTTGCCGATAAAATTTTCATTGCCGGTGGTGCCAAACACGGCGTTTAAGCCTTGGTCGCTCAGGGCGGCAAACAAAGCGGCGTAATCGCTGCCAGTATGTGCGTTGCCTATGCCGTAATTGTTTTGCGCCCAGGGCCAGGTCGTGCCGGTCGGCCCAATAAACCCGTCATCGCATTTCAACCAGCCGGTCGGCGCGTTGGCACAGGCCGTGAAAACGATGCTTCCTGGCGGTAACAAAGATTTCCGGTCAGCGGCCACGGCGGCGGTATAGGCATCGGCAATCGCGCGGTTATAAGCGGCATCGGCCAGTTTCCGAGGCAAAGCCGCCCCCGCCGCATTCACCAACCAACAACCGTTATTGCTGCTTAATGACACGGCGACGATCTCGACCCAATCGCCTTCAATGTCGAGGGTGATGCTGTTCGCCGCCACGCCGATGATGTCATCGCCAGCGTTGGCGGTGATGGTGACGATATTTGCCGCCGCGAATTTGACGATTTTATAGGTCAATGGAAATTGCGCGGCGCGGTCGGCGCGGTAATTGGAATTGATGCTCGGCAAAATCACTGTGCCTGATGATGTGGTGGTGTCAACCAAGATCACCCCTGGCCCGGGCGCATTGGCATTGCGATAATCGGTGGCCAGGCTAAGGCTGGTGGCGGAGGCCAGACTCCGCCAAAATTGGGCGCGCGGTCTTTGCCCTCCCAATCGGCGGATGGATTCCAATAATTGCCCGTTATCGTTTTTATCGAGGGTGAGATTCGCGCCTTCAATTGCGTTCTTAAATTCCGCCATCACTGCGTTCATGATTTCTGGAGTCAAGACGGATGGCGGCGTATTCGCGGCCGGGTCGGGTTGGTTAAACCAACCCGTGGTTGCGCCTGGCTCGTCCGGTGGGACGGGCGGCATGGCGGCCACGGCGGTGCGGTGCGTGAATAATCTCATGCCGCATAAATGTCATGGCGGGACGGTGTATATATAGAGTGACTTTTGTCATTTTAGCGGTAATTTGGATTTTGGCGAGCGCGGCACCGTAGATAGGCATAAACATGCGGGGGCTAGAAGATTGCCCGCGCCACCCTTCCCACTGTTTATAAATGTTTAGTTCGGGGTTACCGACGACCGCGCGGCGGTAGCGATACGTCAATACATTGCATCAGTTGCTACATTGCAATTCGGACTTTGAACAGCATCAAAGGCGGCTTGGTTAATCCATATCGATTCAGTGCGGCGGGAATCGACGCGCTGGCGGCTTATTTGCAACGCCACGTCGAGGTCATACCGCCGCCAACGCAATTTATCCATGATGTCGTGATTGTAACCGCTTAAAACCACCATGCCCTGGGCGTGGCGCAGGCAATCAATCAGCCGCAAATGATCGGCCAGCGTCATCTCCACCGTATATTTGCCGCCACTTCGGGTTGAAGGAATGTACGGCGGATCACAATAAAACGCAGTGGTCGGGCGGTCGTAAAAAGTGATCACCCGCTCGAAATCGCGGCATTCAAAAATCCAATGGCGGACGCGATTGTGAACGATTTGAAGGGTTTCGCCCAAATGCGCCCAGCGCGTCATGTTCGACGAATTGCGGCCATCGCGGTTGACTTGAACGCCAAAAGACCGGCCCAAACCGCCAAATGATTGTTGCTGACGGATTAAAAATCGGCGAGCTTGTTCGATGGGGTCTGAGGTTAAGGCAAAAGCGCGGTGAAATTCGGCGCGGCTGTACGGGGTGGCAAAGATCATGTCAAGCAATTGGCTTAGTTTCTGCGGGTTTGCCACGATTTTGAACAGATTCACCGCGTCGCCGTTCAGGTCGTTGTAAACCTCAATCGCATTAAACGGCGCATTTAATTCAACCGAACCGCCGCCGCCAAAGGGATAAACCCGTGCCCCGGGTTTTTCGGGTAAAAATGGTAGGACAAAGCCCAGCCGCCGTGATTTGCTGCCAAAATAACGAAATGGCGCGTGAATGCGTTGGTTTTGATTAGGCGGCGTGATCGACATAAAAAACCCATTTTTTTCAATGATGCGGCAAAGAAGCAGCATGACGAAAAAAATGGGTTTTTGTATATCGTGACTTGTGTCACTTTGTAATAAAAAACAACGAAATATACCCAAATATAAATAATATTGGCGGTATATACTCAGGAATTTCTGAAAAGAAACGTTTCCATACTTTAGTTGTAACATTTAATGCAGCATTTGTTGGAGCGAATTGATTAATCTGAGCAATTGATGTTTCTTTGCCTTTATAAAATTGAAATTGTCTCCAGCACCAACAAACTGAAAGAAAAATCCCGAATAATAAAATTAGAATTTTACCAAAAAGAAAACGATTTGAATCAGGCTCTATTCCTAGCACTAAATAATTTTTTACGAAATTATAAAATAGAATAACGATACCGCTATTTAATGCAAGTGAATAACCAGTTTGAGTCACCCTTCTTGATTTTTTATTATCTAAATGCTGTATCAATGTTTTATAAACATCAAAACTATTTTGTGGTGCAACTGGTATTCCAACCCCTTGCGTCGATTGTTGAGTTTGGGCCGTACCGCCAACACCCACCGAAGGTGGGGTATTGTGTATATTGACTGTAGTTACAGTAGATTGAAAATTATTATCCATAACTTGACCTTTCAAAAAAAATTGAAATTTATTTCTTGGGTGGGGAATTTCACATGCCATTCCCCATCCATTCAAAAGGATTGATTGCTACTTTCCCTTTGTTTCGTTACTTCGTGCTATTTGAAGCAATCTTTCCGCTTCTGCGCCCTTTAACTTATTCGCATCAATTATCCGCTTGGCGGCTGCAACTGTCATCGGATTTTGATCGTAATTTCCGGCCATTTCCTGTGTCCTCCCCAAATTGATAACGAATTCTCCCTTTATGATTAGAATCATAGTCTAAAATGATATTAAATTAAAGCAAAAAATACATATAATGCGAAAAAAATATAACCGTTCGGATTGTATGGCGGATTTCTTGGTCAAAACAAGTATGCCACCCGATACTGGTGATACGCCAGGAAGGGTAGTATAAGATCAAACGGATTGAAAATGGTTAAGGATTGGTATAAATACCCCGTGTCATGTGCCGCCGAATTAAGCCACCCGTTGCGGTGCGGCGAATTTCTGGCGGGAATATGCGGTCGGGGGGATCATGCCAAGTTTGCTACATCAATTGCCGGATATAGTCGAGCGCGGCAAAAAATTGGCGGCGGAGATATTGGAACGCACCGACAGCGGCGCAAGCCTCGCCCTGCAAACGCGCGAATTGGTGATCACCGACAAAGACACCCAATCCCCCGATTTTCTGCGGCGGGCCGAACGGCTGCATTATGATCTCCAACCCGCCGACAGCAACCGCTTGATTTACGGTGATAATTTACTGGCGATGGCTGGTTTATTGGCCGGGGATGTCGATACGCCGTCGCTGCGCGGTAAGATTGATTTGATCTATATCGACCCGCCCTTTGATTCCAAAGCCGATTACCGTACCAAAATTTCCCTCCCCGCCACCAGCGGCACCAAAGCCAGCGAAATCGAGCAAGGCCCCACCGCGATTGAACAATTTGCCTATTCCGACACCTGGCAAGACGGCACCGCGAGTTATCTGTCGATGATGGTTCCCCGATTGGTTCTCATGCGGGAATTACTGTCTGAGTCGGGGTCGATTTATGTTCATTTAGATCGACATGTTTCGCATTACATGAAAATTGTCTTGGATGACATTTTTGGTAAGGATAATTTTGCCAGCGAAATTACTTGGAAAAGAAAAGACAGCAACAGAACGACCGCAAATCTATCAAACGTCGTAGACAATTTGTTTTATTATAGAAAATCCGAAACCTACATTTGGAATGAAATATTTTTACCTTATTCACAAGATAGAATAGACAAAGCCTATAATAACGTTGATGAATTTGGCAGAAAATTTGCTTTAGCCGATCTTATGGCACCTGGACAAAGTAAGGGGACAAAATCAGATTATGAATGGAATGGCGTACGCGCTAGAAATGGGCGTCATTGGGCCTACACAAAAGATAAAATGCTTGAATTGGATAAAGAAGGTAAAATCTTTTGGAATTCTAATGGAATCCCAAAATTAAAAATGTACCTCGACGAAGCAAAAGGTACGCCATTGTCGAATTTATGGATTGATATTCCAATGTTAAAAAATAATGAGGAATCAGTGAATTATGGAACTCAAAAACCCGAATTATTAATCGAAAGAATTATTGCTCAGTCTTCAAATCAAAATTCTATCGTCGCTGATTTTTTTGTTGGATCAGGTACAACTGTTGCTGTGGCGGAGAAACTGAGAAAAAAATGGATAGCCACCGATATTGGCAAACCCGCCTGTTTGATTACGCGGAAACGATTAATTGACCAAGAGGCAAAACCATTTATTTTCCAACATATTGGCGATTACCAAATGGAATTGGCGCGCTCGGTGTTGGGGCAGCGTTTTCGCATTGGCGATTTGGCGCAAACGGTGTTGAAACTTTATCCCAATTGCCAAGTGATCAATGATGCGGCGATTAATGAACGCAATTTGGGGCAAATTATCGACGGGCGCAAGAAAACCCTGGTTTATGTCGATAGTCCGAACAAACAAACCGGTTATCAAACCATCCGCAAACTGCAACAGATGAAGGAAAATTTCCTGGGCGGCGGCTGGGATCGAGCTTTGCTGTTGGGGTGGAATTTTGATCCGTCGCTGGCGGCGCAATTATCGATGATCCCAGAGTCCGAGCGGCCAATTGTGCGGGTGATTCCGGCCAATTTGCTTGACGAAATGAAAAAACGCGGCGAGAAAATATATGATGGCGCGAAAGATATTCGTTTTACCACTTTGCAATATTTGAAACTCAAACCGATTGAGCGGGTACGGCAAGGCGACAGCGAATCCTTGACGATTAGTTTGGATGATTATATTCTGCTCGATCCCCATGCCATGAATATTGCCAATGATGCCGACCGCGAGCGGGTGATTAATGTCTATGACCAAGACCCGTTGGCTTTGATTGAATATTGGAGCGTCGATCCGAATTACAATGGGCGGCTGTTTCGCTCGGTCTGGCAGGATTTTCGCGGCAATGACGATAATGATGGCGATGTGATGCGGGTGACAAATACCGCGCGGTTGACCAATTTGCCGGTGATCAATGCCACCCGCCGCGTCTGTGTCCGCGTCGTCGATATTTTTGGCTTTGAAGCCGAGGCCATTCAAGAAGTCGCACCATAAGGGGGAATGGTTCATGTCGATTTATGATTTATCCTTGGCACGGGCTTTGACGGCGCGGGTAAAGGCGGCAATCGCCGGTAATTTAAACTATCGTGATGCCGAGATTTTCGATCATGTGACCGATGTCACTGGTGATTTGATTGAATTTTGGTTTGGCGAGCGGCGAAATAAACATCCTTGGATTCAAGAAGACCTTTTCCAATTTCACCTTGGTCAAAAACAGGCGATTTTGAATGTCATTTATGCCCATGAAGTCATCGGGGCGAAAAATTTATTGGAACTGTACCGCGCCGTCTTGCCCGAAGCGTTAGAAAACAACGATCATTACGCGGAATTGACCAAACCCATTCATGATTGGCAGAAATACTGCCTTAAAATGGCGACTGGCACTGGTAAAACCTGGGTAATGCAGGCTTTGATGATATGGCAAATCCTCAATTACAACCGCAACAAAGCCGATCCGCGTTTTACCAATAATTTCCTGATCGTGGCCCCAGGCTTGCCAGTCTATGACCGCTTGCGCGATGCCTTGCAAGGCAAAATCGACGAGGAGGATAACAAACGTTATTTTCGTGGCAACCCGCCCGGTTTCCGCGCGGCGGATGTTTATGGCTTTCGGGCATTGTTTGCGGTGCCGAGTTATGAGACCGAAATTACCAAATTTTTCGAGCGGGCTTTTGTTGGCAAGCAAGATATTGGCAATCATTCCGGGCATGGTGGCATTATTGCCCTCACCAATTGGCACCAATTTAGCGAGGATGACGCGGAAATGGTCGCCGATGATTGGGAAGATACCACGCCGATCAGCGACCCAAAGCAAATTATCGCCGATTTAATACCTTTGCCGCCGCGTGCGAGCAATAGTTTGGATGTGCTGGATCGCCGCGCCGGTGGCAATCGCATGATGGAATTGTTGCGCAAATTGCCGCGATTAATGGTGTTTAATGATGAAGGCCACCATTTGCATGACACGAAACGCGACGGCATGGCCGGGGATTCGCGCTGGCAACAAGCGATCAATAAAATCGTCAAAACCAAAGAAAATGGCGGATTTTGCCAAGTCGATTTTTCCGCCACGCCATATGAAGAAACCATCCGCAAAGTAAAAACGGCTAAAAACCGCACGGTGGAAACTCCGGAACAATTTGTGGTGGATCGGTACGAGCGCGATTTATATTTTTTCCCGCATGTCATGGTCAATTTTGATTTAACCACCGCCATCAGCGAGGGGTTGGTCAAAAGCCTGGTGCTGGATTGCCGCAATGAGGATGAAATTAAGGATGCCGACCAGTATGTGCTGGAATTTCGTGCCGACCGTGATGAGCGCGGTACCCCGACTCTGTCGATGGGGCAGAAAATCATGCTGCGGGCTGGGTTGGCCAAAATAGCAATATTGCAAAAGGAATTTCTTGCCCATACCACCGACGGAAAACATTATCCCAAAATGCTCGTCGTGTGTGAAGACACCAGCGTCACAAGCGAGGTCGAGAAATTTTTATTAGAGGAAGGTTTGGGTGAAGACGAAATTGTCTTAATTGACAGTAAAAAGAAAGATCAATTGTCCGAGGATGATTGGGCGAGATTGAAATCAAAACTATCGAATATTGATTCTCATCCCAAACCAAAGGTTATCATTAATGTCTTGATGCTGCGCGAAGGATTCGATGTCAATAATATTTGCGTCATTGTGCCGTTACGGTCAACCAGTTCGGGGAAATTATTGGAACAAACGGTCGGGCGCGGTTTGCGCCTGATGTGGCGGGGACGTAGCTACGATGATGTGCGCCTGAAAAACCGCCAATTGATCGCGGCCGGCAAACCGCCCAGCAGCCTGTTTGATATTTTGTACATTATCGAACATCCGCGTTTCCGCGAATTTTACCAGAATTTGATCCAAGATGGCTTGGTCGGAACCGAGGCGAAAGATGATCCGCCGCCTTCCGCCCAGGATGGTTCGATGATGGTGGGCTTGCGGCCAGATTATCAAGAATATGATTTTATTTATCCGCTGATCCTAGATGTGTACGAAGAACACCAAGATATGCCGCCCCTGCGCCTGCAAACATTGTCACAATATCCGGTGTCTTTGGCGCAAATTTTAGAGAAATCGTCCGATGGTATTGGATTTACGTCAGAAGATTCGCTGGCGAAAACCCGTTTTGGCACCTATTTTGTCACTGAAGGCGAGTTTTCTGCCAAGAATTACAACAGCCTTTTGGCGGTTTTTGCCAAAAAATTAGCGGATGACTTGCTGGATGGCAATGAAGTCGATTTATTCGATTATAAATCCTTGCCCAAATGGCAAAACCAAATCCCAAATTTGATGGCCGGGTTGGATGCGTATTTCCGCCAATATTTGTTTGACCAAGAATTTGATCCCCGCCAGGGCAGCCATTGGCGCATTCTAAATCAGCAAAAAATCGGCGAGCATATTATGAACGAATGGAGTGAGTTGTTGAGTACGATGGTAAGCGCAATTCCCCATGAAAAATATGATCTGCGCCTGGAAAAACTGTCGCGCGTCGATAAAATAAAAATGCCGCGCGAATATTCGATGCCGGTCAATAAATCGATTTACACCCATCAAAACTGGCCAAAACAAAGCGGCGGCCTAGAACAAGCCTTTATCATCGCCGCCGACCGCGATGGTTCGGTCGATGCTTTTTGCAAAATCGATTATGCCCATCAATTTTTGCGCATTCCTTATCGCAATGCCAATCGTCACACCAATTACACCCCCGATTTTTTGGTGCGGTGCGGCGATAAAATTTTCGTGGTCGAGACAAAATCGGACGACCGCATGGGCAATGAAGACGTGAAATTAAAGCAAAAAGCCGCCGAATTTATCTATGCGCGGATTAATTCGTTACCACCAAAAGATCGGGATGATAAAACCTGGCATTACCGATTGTTAAGCCAATCCGAATTTGAAGACAGCCAGAAAAGAGGGCAGTTGCTAAAGGATATTTTGGATTTGTGACGGGGTTGGGTGAGGTGAGTGACGTTGGCTGCTTGGTTTTTCGACAATTGAGTTAGGTCATTGCCGAGTTTTATGGTGCGAATGGGTTATGATCGAGCTTTTTGAAATAACTGGATAAACGTTTTAAGGCTGTCTGGTTTTCCAGTGAAAGCTGGTCGAAGTTTTTGCTTTGAGTTAAATTATTAAAATACATGAAGCCATAGTCATCAAATTGATGAAGATAGGGTTCCAGTTTTGTTAAAGCATCCGCAATGTTATCACCGCAATTTGATATAATTTTCAAGAAATTTTTTACTGTTTTATCAGTATTCAAATCTCGATATTTCGGCCAGGCCTGGTTAATCACAGGCCAAAGACGGTTTTGCCAAAACCAACCCTGAGCGGCGAAATGATTGTCAGCAATTTCTGGCGGCAAACAGTTAAAATAATCTTGAATTCCATTCCTTTCCATAATATGGGAAATTACTGATAACACGTTGGCCAGAAGATCGGCTGGGCAATGTTTTAACGCCTGGCGAAGTTTTGCGATTACAACTTTGTCATCATGAAATCTGATTCCTGCAAAAAAGGCGAAATTAATAAAACGAGTTCGCGTCTCGTTGGAGAACCCTGAAATATGCTCAAAACTATCGAAAAAATAGCCGTTTATTTTTTCCCATAATGGGGGATAAAACAGCAAATTTTGGTGTGGGAAATCTATTAATTGCCAAAGGATTACAGCATCCTGTGACGGGTGTTTCCAATCAAAAAATGGAACAAAATGATTCAAAATAAAATCGCGGTCATGTCGCATATAGCCAAAACGCAGACCGCCATAATTGTGATCATTTAAATAATGAGCGATTAAATACCGCGCATATTTATTTTGCTCGTTATTATGGTCTAATAACCGCATCAAATGAGGGCGAAATTCTTTAATTATATTTTTTGATTTATCTTGGTAAAGTTTTAGATAAATCCCTTCCAATACAAATATACACTTGGAAATGGGGTGTTCTTTCCATAAATTATGATTTGTTATGGGGTCAGAATCTTCTTTATAAAAAAAATCATATTTTAAATCAAACTTTTTAAATTGATTTTTATGTTTGTAAGATTCCTCACGGTTTTTATTCCATATTTTCCAGAAAAGAATAGCCTCTTCTTTGGGATAAATTAGTTTTTCGGCGAAATATATTTCTTCGCACAACATATCCCATGCAATATCCATGTTTACTAGCAATTCAATTGGAATTTGTCGCAATAAAGAGATCACCCGCCTTGCAACATTTGGTTTGTTTAATCCATGCTTTATGCAATGAAAGGCATAAATCCAAACGATTGAATGTTTACCTGCTGGGTGATTTTTTAATCCCATCAATACCGCAATTGCTCGGTAGATATTTTTTATTTTTTGGGAATTAAATTCTTGCCAATCCCAAGAATTGTTTTTTGGGTCTTTAGCAATTAAATCCAATACTTCTTTGGCTCTTTTTCCTGTAAAATCAAATGATTGTCTGGGTTCATATTGTGGAAACCAAATATCTTGTTCTGAATTAGGACTTTCATCAGTACTTTCCTTAAGAAATTCAACCTTAAGAGTCTCGAAACTAGCCAATAATTCATTGGCATGATTGGGAAGGGTAGCACCAGAATTTTTTAAAATTTCAAGATTTTTACAAATGTCAATTTTAGCATATTTTTGCAAATCTTTTCGATTAGCCCCCTTATAACTTTCTAAATCAGAATAGGGATGAGAATTTAAAATTGAATCGATTATATAATTTTGATTTTCGTGACTCAAATATTTAAAAATGCGTGAGACAAATCCAATAATACCAATTTTTCCTAATAATTCCTCAAAAGGAATATGGTTATTTACTCTCTTTCCGTTAATATATATTTGTTCACGATGATATACCCCAATTTTCTTAATTATCTGAAATGCTTGATCGGCTTCTGACTCCCTTACTTGGGATAAACATTGGGCCGCCAAATAGGTAAAAGGCGTTAATCCATACCCCACCCAACGAGATAATATGTCGAATTTATTGCGAATATCCCCTTCATTGAAAAAGGATAAATTGATATATTTCCACGATATATCAAGCAATCTTATCAATACATGATATTTATAATTATAATCATGATACCAGAAATTGCCAAACTGGTGTTCTTTGGTGTATCTTAAATCTAATTCAATCGCCCGAAGATATTTCTTTTCAATTTCGGGCAATAGAGTCGGAAATGCAATACAGTATATGTCATTATAAGATAATAACAAGCCTATATTATCACTTACAATCGAAAGCTTGTCCTCGCCTCGTTGTTGGCATTGCAATTCAACATCTGTCGCAACAAGGTCATAAAATTCAGAATTTTCAGACAAGGAATCGTGACTTTGCATTTTAGTAATATGTAGCATTGGCTCCAAGGCAGCCAAAAATTCAATCTGGGCAATATCGTTATTTGGGTTATGAATAAAATTCATTACTGTCCATGAACCATTTTGCAGATATGATCGCGCGAAATTACTATCAGAGGCAATAATACTCCAAAACTTAGCAAAGGCTGGGGATAATTTGGATAATGGGAAATGGGAATCCCAAGTAGTATGTGGAATACCAAGAATAGTTCGCAAAACTTGGCGAAAATGGCTATTCAAATATTTATATCTTCCATTATTTTCGGCAATCCAATCAAGCATTTCAATCTTGTCTAGATGCTTTGACATCCAGGCAAAAATGAGTCTTTCTGTTCTGCTGAAATTGGCGGATTCGATAAATATATTTTCTAATTTATCGCTTAAATTCTCTTTGAATATTTCTAGCCACTCAACTGGCGGGGTGGGTTCATGATTATAAAAAGCAACGGCCCCATCCAATTTATCGGAATCATCCCTAACCGCCCAGATCACCTGGTCTATCTCTAAATCGTCGAGCTGTTCAGGCAAATATTGGGCGAATTTGGCAATAATTTCTTTCTTGATATATCCCTTCATATCCTGATGGGCATTTGCCCAAATTGCCAAAGTTTCATAAAGGGATTCGTGAGATTTGCCGCGCAACGAATATTCGATTATTTTGATGGAATCGTTATTATCATAATTTGTTGCTTCCTTTGCCGATTCTGCATCGACAAAAATATAGTGCTTTTTGCCAGTCGCTTCGCTGCCCAAAGCATCTAAAATATAGGCAATCGGGGGATCATTAAGGCTGTAACCAATAAATAAAACCGTAAATTCACGAAATAAACGCAGCAAAAAACGGGTAATATAATCACTCGAAAAGTAAGCTCGTCCATAATCCGCGTTGTTTAATATTAAATGGTCATTTGCACCCTTTTGATTTTGTTGGTCTAATCTTCCGTGCAAATGCAAAATGCCGCGCCAATCGTTGAAATATTCGTCGCGTGGAATTTCCAGTGCTGGTTTTAATTGACTCACTTGATAATATATATCATCCTTACCAAAATCTAATTCATGTGCAGCAGATTCAAAATAATGGTCAAAATTCGTGGTAATCAAACGATATTTATCTTCACCATTTAATTTGGCGAGTTTAAGTAAATTTGCATGATCGGGATATTTAGAACATTCTTTGCTTAAAATTTTGACAGCCTCTTGACGCATCATACCTTCGACAATCTTTTTTTCTAATCGTCCCATCATACTGTCTAGTTTGTTCCACCGAGCATCATCCTCGGTAGGAATCGGTTCATTCAATGCTTCGTATACTTGTTTGACTAACCCACGAAAATCCGGCAGGCCGGCTTGCATCGAAACCCCCGCACCGCAAAAAATCATAACCCGACCGCTCTCCAATTCATGGAGCAATTGGTCGTTTATATCCGGCCCATCTGCGACGAATTTCATTCTGAACCCAACTAACTCTATACAAATCTATACAGATTCTTAATATATCGATGTCAGGTATGTGTCAAGAATGGTATACAAACGTGAGATTCGCCTAATTTCACCCCACCAACCTGGCCACCTGGCGCAATGACAGATTAAGAATCACCGCAATTTCGCGCGTGGTTTTGCCGGTGGTGCGGTGATACCTT
>JASGCR010000257.1 GCA_030054015.1 Candidatus Symbiobacter sp.
CCTAAGCAGGAAGGGGGGGTCAGTACGACTTAATCAGACCTTCCCTAAGCAGGAAAGGTGGGGGGCTAAAGTACTTAATCCGCCACCCCTTTGGAACAATTGCAAAATTTGCCGAAATCCCTTACAGTACGGGTACAAAATTTTGGGAAATTCCTATGAAAAATAGCGAAAATATGTGGCGAAATCTTGGCGACCATTGGCAACGTCTGGCCGCCCGCCCGATGGCGGCACTGTTTGACGAAAATCCGGCCCGATTTGCGCAATTTTCGTTGTCATTAACGCCGGGCGGCACGGACGCGCTGCTAGGCTTGGATTACAGCAAGACCGCCCTCGATGCGGCGGCGCGCGCGGCGTTGCTGGATTTGGCGCGGGCGTGCGACCTAGATCAAGGGCGGAAAGATTTATTTGGCGGCCAGGCGATTAATCGCACCGAACATCGCGCGGTGCTTCATATGGCGTTGCGCGGCACAAGCGACGATTTTTATGCCCGCCATGATGATCCGGCCACCAACCTTATGCCCATGATCCTGGCCGAGCGCGGGCGGTTCCTCGCCTTTGCCGAAAATGTCATTCACGGGCGACATTGCGGCGCAACCGGCAAAAAAATCCGGCATGTCATCAATATTGGCATTGGCGGCTCTGACCTTGGCCCGCAAATGGCGGTGCGGGCTTTGGCGGCGTATCACCAACCGGGTGCGCCCGCGATTCATTTCGTGTCGAATGTTGATCCCGCCCATTGGATGGATGCGGTGCGCGGGGTTGATCCCAATGAAAGCTTGGTGATTATCGCGTCAAAAACCTTTACGACATCCGAGACCATGACCAATGCGCGGGCGGCGCGGGCTTGGTTGTCGGCCGCTGTCGGGGAAAAAAATATTTCTAACCACCTGGTGGCACTCTCCACCAATATCCCATTGGCGCAAAAATTTGGCGTGGCGGAAAAAAATATTTTTGGCTTTTGGGATTGGGTGGGCGGTCGATATTCGCTGTGGTCGTCGATTGGTCTGTCCCTGGCCCTGGCGATAGGCGCAGATAATTTCTTGCAATTTCTGGCCGGGGCGCGGGCGATGGATCGGCATTTCCATGATGCCGAGTTTGGCGAAAACCTGCCGGTTTTATTGGGGTTGATCGGGGTATGGCACCGCAATTTATGCGGGTACACCAGCCGCGCCGTGATTCCCTATAGCGAGCGTTTGGCGCGGCTGCCGGCTTATTTGCAGCAATTGGATATGGAATCAAATGGCAAATCGGTGGGGTTGGATGGAGTGGCGGTCACCCGCCCGACCGGCCCGGTGGTGTGGGGCGAGCCTGGCACCAATGCCCAACATGCGTTTTTCCAATTGCTCCACCAGGGGCGCGACATTATTCCGGTCGAGTTTATCTTGCCCTTAAATGCCAGGGGCGATGCCAGCCTGTCAGCGGCGCAACTTCAGGAACAGCAAAATTTATTGATTGCCAATTGTTTAGCCCAGTCCGAGGCTCTGGCGACCGGCGAGTCACACGCGTCTGACCCCGCCCGTGATTTTGCCGGCAACCGCCCCTCAGTGACGATTTTGCTCCGGCGGCTTGATCCGTTTCATTTGGGGATGCTGATCGCTTTATATGAATATCGGGTGTTTGTCGAGGGCAAAATCTGGGGCATTAACAGTTTCGACCAATTTGGCGTCGAATTGGGTAAAAAACTGGCGATGCGGATTTTGCCCGCTTTGACTCATGCCAATGCCGCGATTTCCCCGGTCTCCCAAGGCTTGGTGCGGGCGATAGCGGCGATGCGCGGGGTAAAATAATCAACCCCAGCGGAGTATTATTCCGTAGCTTTGGCTTGACAGCGGGGGGGATATTGTCTAATGGGTTCAGAGACCTGTTCAATCTTTCACGGGCTGAGCCAGGGGCCAGGCGGCGGCAAATTGGTCGCTTGGTTTGCACAGACTTCTTAATCTTACCTAAGGATAAGGCCAAACCACCATGAATATCTGTAAAATTTTACGTGCGATTTCCGCCGCATCCGGCATTGTTGCTGGTGCTTTGGTGATCTATTTGGGGGCAATCATTGCCGATCAAGCCCGCCAGGCCCTTGAATTTAACGGCGAAATGGCAACCAAGGTTGGGTTATTGGCCTTGTTCGCGCTGATTGCCGGGGGTAATTTAGCCGGCTGGTCGATTAAATGGCTCTGGTGTGTGTGCAAACCCTGCTGCCACACTGAAGGCCACAAGGCGAGTTAGTCGCCGCGCCATCGATTCGGATGCGTTCTTGTGTCAGGCTGTTCTTATGGAAGGTCCGAACAAGGCGAAAAATTCTCTGACCCCCCCTTCCTAAGCAGGAAGGGGGGGTCTAAAAGAGTCATTCAGACCTTCCTTATGGCGGACGCGGCGGGCGCAATAAAAACAGCGTTGAAACCAGTCTACAAATGCGATATAGACTTAGACGCAAGCATAGAGTTTTCGCAGAGAGTTTTCGATCTAACGCTTGGTCACCCCTTAAGACATCGGAGAAAACCATGAACCAACCCATTTCGGAAACCAGGACTCGAAATCCTCATTTGGCGGTGACTTCGCCGTTGCAATCCGGCCTGTTATCGGCCCTGGCGGTTTTGTTCGGTTCTGGCGTGGTGGCGTTGGCCGCCCAGGTCACGGTGCCATTTATGCCGGTGCCGGTGACGTTGCAAACCTTGGCGGTGATGTTGGTGGGGGCGGCTTTGGGCGGAAGACTTGGATTCGCCGCGTTGGTGGCCTATTTGGTCGAAGGCGCAATGGGTTTGCCGGTTTTTGCCCCAGGTGGCGCGCCGGGTTTGATGCGCCTGGTTGGCCCGACGGCGGGTTATTTATGGTTTTTTCCGGTGCTGGCCGCCGCCGCCGGTTATGGTTATCGCTATTTGATGCGCAAGGGGCATCGCCTCTCGCTGGTCGGGGCCTGGATGTTCGTGGTCTTGGCGGCGGCGGCGAGCCTTAATCTTTTGATTGGAACGGCGTGGCTGTCGCACGGGATTGGCTTTGATCCCGCCTGGGCGATTGGTTTTGCGCCGTTTATCGTGATCGAATTATGCAAAGCGGGACTGGCGGCGGCGATCTTGGTGGTTCCGGGTTATTTTAAGAAATGGCACCGTGGGGCGTGACGGCTTGGCACCGCCTGGCGATCTTGCCTTGCGCCGCAAACGGTTGCGCTATTTGGCCGAACATCGCGGCGTGTTGGAATTGGATTTAATCTTGGGGCGATTTGCTGCCTCCCAGTTAGATAAACTGGATGAAGCGGGACTCGACCAGTTTGAACGCTTGCTGGCCCTGGACGAATCGGATTTGTTGCAAATGACGATCGGTCAAGGCGAATTGACGGGTTTGTCGCCAGATTTGGTCGGGTTGGTAAACTGGGTAAAGTCGACTTAAGTCCTAAAACCGGAGCGTCATTAGCCGCCAGGATTTTTGGGGAATAATACTCCTGGGGGATTACCCAACTCGCAATATCCGTTACACGGATATTGCGGTGGGTAATGACGCTCATTGGTTAGAGCTGCGGGGAATGACGCTCCCTTTTTAGGACTGATTCAGACCTTGCTTAAGGAAGGTCTGAACAAGTCTAGTTTTACCCCCCCTTCTTTAGAAGGGGGGGATAGTTGAGCTTAGTTGCGAAGCAACTTAGCTCAACTTGGGGGGGTTGTGATGTAGAAAATATGTTAATAGAATCAACCTATTATACCAACCCCCCCAAGAAAAGCTTTGGCTCGTAAG
>JASGCR010000258.1 GCA_030054015.1 Candidatus Symbiobacter sp.
TTGCCTTGCTAAGGCTTTTGCTATCGCAAAAGCCAAGCGCGGCGACGCTCAGAATTGTTAGTTAAAAAATGTGCTAAAATGTCTTTGCCGTAGTAAGTTAAGGTGCCGTTGACTGGCTGGCCAGCCAGTCAACGGCGCGGAACGGTAGACCGTCTCAGGATTGAGCTTTTCGCTCGCCGTCATCATGGTCGCCGTTCCGCTTTTCTAATCGCTTGTTGACTTGAATGGGCATTGCCGCCCGGTAACAATTGAAAGCAACTAGAGAAAGTCTTGTACCATGAAATCTTCGAAATTGGCAAACTCTGTATTGACTCCGTGTGTCCTTGGCTGTGACGTCAGCAAAGACAAAGTTGATTTTTTTAACGCCATGACCGGCGAATCCTTCACGGTTGCCAATAAAAAGAAAGAGTTAACCAAAGCCTTGAAGGCCCAAGGCACAATCCGCCTCGCAGTTTGCGAGGCAACCGGTGAGTATGAAAATACCTTGCTTGCGGCTTTGGTCGCATTGAAGGCACCCGCTCACCGCGCCGACCCGCAAAAAGCCTATCACTTTGCCAAATCGCGTCATTCCTACAAGAAAACCGACAAGATCGATGCCGAATCTTTGGCGGCGTATGGGATGGAACGCGGCGATGAACTGGCTCTTTGGGTGCCGCCCGCTGCGCATCAAATCGAGTTGAAAAAATTAGCCCATTATCGCCAAACCCTGGTCGATATGCGGGCAAATTTAAGAAAACTCGCATCTTCCCCTGGTGCCGACAAAACCGTCAAAGAACTCAACAAAAAGACCATAGACCACCTAAAGGGTATGATCGCAAAGGTTGAAGAAAAGATCAATTCTTTACTTGCTAGGCATGACGATTTGGCAAAAAAAGCCAAAATTATTCAGTCGGTAAAGGGATGCGGCAATATAACCGCCATTATCTTGCTGGCATTCATGCCAGAATTGGGAACGATTACTGGTAAACAAGCCGCTTCTCTTTGTGGACTGGCACCTCGCGTCAATCAAAGTGGTGGCAAAGACGGTCGACGCTTTATCAAAGGAGGGCGAAAACCCGCAAGAAATGGGTTGTTTATGGTCGGTTTGTGTGCGTCGAAATACAATCTAGACCTAAAGGAATTTTATGACCGCCTGGTCAAAAAAGGTAAAAAGAGAATCCAAGCCGTCGTAGCCGTCGCTAGGAAACTCATCGTCATCCTTAACGCTATGATCAGAGACTCTAAATTAGCCCATGAAACAAACTGACTTGATGACACTCCGACTACTTGTTCAGAGGTTCCTAAAAGAAGGGGGGTAAATAAATTTTCGACTTATTCGCACTTCCCAAAAATTTAGAATAAATTAACTATTTTGTTTTAGGTTGTGATATGAAATTATTCACAACCAAAGCGATATGGATTGGCGCGATATTATCGCTCTGCGGTATGTTGTCTTACCAGGTCGGACAGGCGGGGGAACGCCGCTCGGCCCAAGCCCGCTATGAATTTATGCGCCAACATCCTTGCCCTGCCACCGGGGCCAAGCGCGGCGCGTGTCATGGCTACGTGATTGATCATATCATTCCGCTCGATTGTCATGGTGCCGATGACCCCAGCAACATGCAGTGGCAAACCATCGCCGAGGGCAAGGCCAAAGACAAATGGGAACGCAACGGGGATGATTGCCGCCACCGCACCCATGGGCAGATGCCGCCTTTGGGCATCAATCTTTCTGAATAAACCAAAACTTCCCTCCATTCCCAGCCGCGCCTAAGCAGGCGCGGCTGGGAATGGAGGAGGTGAGAGACTTAATCAGACCTTCCCTAAAGGAACCTCCGAATAAGTCCCTCAGAAGCCCAAACGGTCGCCGCATCCGCGTATGCGGGCGGCGCATTTGTGCGAGAGTCAAGGTACCTCTAATGGACGCGGCGGCACGCTGCCGCACATATAATCGCGGGTGATGGGGGTGGTGCTGACCCGCTTGATCAACTGAATCTGGAAATTGACATGGCCCTGGTAGCGGAAGGCCATCTCGCTGCCGGTGAGATAAAACTCCCACATGCGGGCGAATCTTTCGTCAAACATGGCCACTACTTTGGGGCGATGCTGGAGGAAACGCTCGCGCCAGGCCTTAAGGGTATGGGCGTAATGGAGGCGCAAAATCTCGATGTCGCTGATGTAAAATCCCTGTTTTTCAACATGGGGAAGGATTTCCGACAAGGCCGGGGAATAGCCGCCAGGGAAAATATATTTCCGAATCCAGGCGTTGGTGACGCCAGGCCCATCGGCGCGGCCAATTGTGTGCAGCAAAGCCACCCCGTCATCCTTTAAAAGCCGCCAAATTTGGGCAAAAAACGCGCGGTAATGCGGAACGCCCACATGTTCAAACATGCCAACCGACACGATGCGGTCGAATTTTTCGGTTAAATCGCGGTAATCGCGCAATTCAAAGCGCACCCGATCACCGAGACCGGCGGCTTTGACCCGTGCGGTCGCCAGGGCCAATTGTTCGCTCGACAACGTCACGCCCAAAACATTCACGCCATATTCGCGGGCCAAAGTCATGGCCATGCCGCCCCAGCCACAGCCAATATCCAGCACATTCATGCCCGGCTTTAGGTTTAATTTATCGGCAATGTGGATTTTTTTCTGGAGTTGGGCGGTTTCTAGGCTGTCATTTTCGTGGCGGAAATAGGCACAGGAATATTGCATATCCTCGTCCAAAAACAATCGGTAAAAATCATTAGACAGATCATAATGATGGGCAACATTGCGGCGCGAACGCAACCGGCTATTATATTGCAAAATCCGGCGGCGGGCGGGGTTGGTGGCTTTGACCAGATGGTTTTGCGAGGCCAAAATATGTTCGACATTCGTGGCCGCCAAAGCGACAAAATCGGCCAGGCTGCCTTGTTCAATTTGCAACTCACCCGCCATATACATCTCGCCGGTGGCCAAGGCCGGGTTGGTGATGATTTTGCGCAAGGCGGCATCGCTGGTCACACGGACGGTCACGTTGGGGGGGGAGCCATTGCCCAACTGCCAGGTTTCACCGTTGGGGGCAATAAAGGTTAAATTTCCCTCTTTTACCAATCGCGCCAAAGTATTGCGATAAAGCATGGCTGGTTTCCTGTTAATAATTGTTAGGGTGGGGTGAAAGTTAGCGCATAAGTTTAAGGATCAACCCGATGATTTCCCACAAGCTAATCACCAATACCACCAAAATCGGTAGCACCAGAGCAATCCCGTCAAATATAATCGCCAAGGTTGCGGCGACAAACAAGGTTAATCGCCCCAGCCAATCCTCATTCACCCGTCGGCGCAGCAATAAATACGCGCACGAACTGCTCACCGCCAAGGCAAAAATTACCACATTAAAGACGAGCGTGCCAAGAATGCTAAGGCCATAAGCCCGCCCAAACACGATCATCACCACCAACCAAATCGCCAAACCAAAATGGATAAATTTTCTTTGCGATTGCGTAAGGTTAAGTTCGGCACTGACCGCTTGTTCGGTGACCGTGATGGTCTCGCGGGCATAGCGCACCATGCCGCGCCACGAGCGATGTTCTGGGCCTGGAAGGGTTAGCAGGGGCATGGCGGATATTTCCTTTCATGGGGGGGGGCGGAGATTTTTTCGCCTTATTCAGACCTTTCTAAAGGAATGTCTGAATAAGTCTTTTAGACCCCCCCTTCCTGCTTAGGAAGGGGGGGAAAGCTC
>JASGCR010000017.1:0-10181 GCA_030054015.1 Candidatus Symbiobacter sp.
CCTGAAATTGCTAGATTTTTCTGGATTGCTTCGCGGCTGCGCCGCTCGCAAATGCTTGTCTCTTTTGGCACAAGCGGGACCTATTCGGACCTTCCCAAAACAATCTGCAAAGTCCCATCATGTCAGAAAAAATTGCCCGCATCGAGTTAAATCGCTTTGCCGCGTTCGAAGATTTAAGCCTCGAATTTTCGCCTGGCGTGAATTTGATTATTGGCGCGAATGGGACGGGCAAGACGCAGATTCTTAAGTTTATTTACTCATTTACCAGCTTTCATAAAATTAAAGATATAAATGAGCCAGTAATTGACACAGATAGTAATTCAAATATTTATGCACAAAGGAGACTAACTCAAGTATTCGGCATAGATTCGCGTTCAATTAATATGCTTTATAAAAATTATAAACCCACTACTCTTTTAGGCTCATTCTATGAAGCATTTATTTTAACTTTTAATAAATCAATCCTAATAAAATTTGTTGACTATATTGAACATAACAATTTAAACCCACAAGACGTTGAGTCTGAGTCAGATTTATCAACCAATAATAAAGTAAAGAGTAAACCACCTTCATTAGGGGAGGGTATCGCTTTATTTGCCCTTCTTTTGTTAATTGCAGCAGCAGCAAAAAATTTTAAGTCGGAAGATAAATTCATAAATAGAGATGATATATCTCAAATAAACTTAGAAGATAAATGGTTTAAACAAAACTTTGTTTCTACATTCATTCCGGCAAAGGAAATAATATCAAACGCAAGAGGCTTTTTATCTACATACAATCGTAGGGAAATCGACATTGATATTACATATGCAGATATTTTAGAAAGCGCCTATCTGCCAAAATTAAGAGAACAACTTGCGCCAGAGCTCATCCAAATCTGCAATGAAATCGAAGAAATCATTGGCGGGAAAGTGGTGATTGAAGGCGAAAAATTCTTTGTTGAAAGTGAATTTCTTAAACTTCCCATGATTATGGTGGCGGAGGGGCATCGCAAATTGGCTTTGCTTTATGTCCTGATCCAAAATGGGGAAATCAGCAAGGATTCGATCATTTTATGGGATGAACCCGAAGCCAATCTCAATCCCAAATTACAGCAAGAAATCGTTAAAATTATTTTGGCTCTGGCGCGACTGGGGGCGCAGGTCTTTATTGCCACCCATAGTTATTTCTTGCTCAAAGAATTTGATCTCGAAACCACGGAAAAGGACGATATTAAATACATCACACTGTACCGCGACAAAGACGAACATAATAAAATCAAAGCCACCAGCACCAACGAATACAGTAAAATCGAAAACAACCCGATTGACGAAGTGGGTATGGATCAATTGGATCGCAAATTCCAACGCGCAAGAGTGAAATTCGATGACGCAAATAACGCATAAAGACGAAAATGAAGGTTTTGGCTTCGATTTTAGTCAAGCGCAAAATTTTGTCGAATTTGACAAAATCTTTCGCAATAAATTTCAAGGATTAATGGTGGTCGATTTTTGCTTTGAACAAGGGCATAATTTATTTATGGTCGAGGTTAAAGACCCCTCGCATCCAAAGATACCCAATAATAAAATTGATAAAGAAACCTATTCTAACCCAAAAAATTTAATAAAGGATCAATTGGTGCCAAAAATCCGCGACAGTTATTTAATCCAACATTTGAATGATAATTTAAGGAAAAATGTATATTACATTTTTCTCTTTGGTAATGACCGGATTAACTTACAACCCGAAGAAATCGATTTCTTGGAAAAACAACTTATCCAAACCATTCGTAAGGAAACCGACCACACCTGGAAATTGGAATATGTCCAGGAATGTTATGTGGTGACCGAACAAACTTGGGGGTTATTAATGAAAGACTATCCCCTAACTCGATTAGCCAAAACTTAACCCTAACCATTCCTTTATCCACACCAATTACGCCGCGCCCGCGCAAGGCGCAAAAACCGCGCCTTGCGCCAAAAGAAAGGGCGCGGAGTCTGGCAATTTTTTGGTTGCTTGGGGCGGCAAATGAGGGGGCAAAAAATGCCCCCTCACACTCCCCCATCAAGCGTTAAGGGCTTCGCCCTTAACAATCCCCCTTTTTTTATATTTGCGCCAAATTCTTTTTCTAAATTAAATTCTGTCTCTCTCTTCCCTCACGCCCATCATTGCATCTCGGTTAAAAATTTGCTATAGAACACGCGGTTTGATTCAGGCAATTATTGCTCGATATCGCCACAGTTATGATGGTAAATTGAACGCAACCGCCGCGCGGTGGCCGCGCCACCGGGTGCAGGAAGAAATAATTTTGACTGATAAAAACGACTCCCCAACCGATATGCCGGAACCGCAACCGAATCCGCCGCCAGCAAACCCCGGCGGGCGGCAAGATATTGCCCTGGTGACCATCGAAGAAGAAATGCGGCGGTCATACCTTGATTACGCCATGAGCGTGATTGTCGCGCGGGCTTTGCCGGATATACGCGATGGCTTGAAACCCGTCCATCGTCGCATTTTATGGGCGATGAAGGAAGCCGGCATGGCTTTCAATCGCGGTTTCTCCAAATCCGCGCACGTGGTGGGTGACGTGATCGGTAAATATCACCCGCATGGCGATTTGGCGATTTATGATGCCATGGTGCGGATGGCGCAGCCCTTTTCGATGCGCGATGTGTTGGTGGCGGGGCAGGGGAACTTTGGCTCGTTGGATGGTGACCCGCCCGCGGCCTATCGTTATACCGAGGCGAAGCTTTCCGAATTGGCGGAGCATTTGCTCGATGATCTCGACAAAGATACGGTCGATTTCCAAGAAAATTACGATGGCCGCACGGTGGAACCGACGGTTTTGCCGGCCGAATTCCCGAATCTGTTGGTGAATGGCGCGGGCGGCATTGCCGTCGGCATGGCGACCAACATCCCCCCCCATAATCTCGGCGAAGTGATAGATGCGTGTTGCGCTTTAATTGACTCGCCTGAAATAACCGATGCCGAATTGTTGAAAATCGTTCCCGGCCCGGATTTCCCCACCGGTTGTACGATAATTAATCCGTCCGGGGTGCGTGAAGCGGCTTTGACTGGCCGGGGGTCGATCTATATCCGCGCCAAAGCCAAAATCGAAACCATCCGTAAAGACCGCGAAGCCATTATCGTCACCGAAACGCCGTACCAGGTCAATAAATCGAAATTGCAGGAACGCATTGCCGAATTGGTGCATGACAAAACCATCGAAGGCATCTCGGATATGCGCGATGAATCCGACCGCGATGGCACCCGCATTGTGATCGAATTAAAACGCGATGCCCAGGCCGAATTGGTGTTGAAACAATTATACCGCCATTCGCAATTACAGGTGAGTTTTGGCGTGAATGCTCTGGCATTATGGAATGGCCGCCCGGAAATGCTGACTTTGCGGCAAATGCTGACGGCATTTTTGACTTTCCGCGAAGAAGTCATCACCCGCCGCATCCAATACATGCTGCGTAAAGCCCGTGAACGCGCCCATATCTTGGTGGGCTTAGCCGTGGCGGTGGCCAATATCGACGAAGTAATCGCCATTATCCGCGCCGCCGCCGATCCCAACCAGGCGCGGGTCGATTTAATGGCGCGGTCGTTTAAGATTCACGATCTGGGCGCGTTACTGGCCTTGGTTGAGGGGGATGACAGCGTTGCCGTGGATGCGTCGGCGACCCCCAGCGATTATTATTTGTCCGAAGCCCAGGCGCGCGGTATTTTGGATTTGCGGCTGCAACGCTTGACCGGATTAGAGCGCGACAAAATCCTGGCCGAATTGCGCGACATTAGCGGTGAAATCCGTGGGTTTTTATCGTTATTGGCGTCGCGGCCGGATTTGATGGCTTTGATGCGGCAAGAATTGGTGGCGATTAAGGATCGCTTTGCCACCCCGCGGCGTACGACGATTGAAAGCCTGGTCGATGACGAGGCCGACGAAGCCTTTATCGCCCGTGAAGCGATGGTGGTGACCGTCACCCAAAATGGCTATATCAAACGCACGGCTTTATCGACTTATCGGGCGCAACGGCGCGGCGGCAAAGGGCGCAGCGGCATGGCCACGCGCGAGGAAGATTTCGTCACCACCATTTTCGTGACCGACACCCACACGCCGATTTTGTTTTTCTCGACGGCGGGGCGGGCGTTTGAATTGCGGGTGTGGCGACTGCCCGAAGGCACCCCGCAAAGCCGCGGCAAACCCATGGTGAATTTGCTGCCGTTGGAAGATGGCGAAACCATTGCCACGATTATGCCCTTGCCGCCGCCCGATGAACGGCCTGGCAAAAATATTTTCTTTGCGACATCAATGGGCGAAGTGCGGCGCAATGAATTGTCCGACTTTTTGGATATCCGCGCCAATGGCAAGATCGCCATGAAATTGGTGGATGAGGAGGGCCATTCGCTCGGTCGTTTGATTGGCGTCGCGGTGTGCGAGGCCGGTCATGATATTTTGCTGGCGACCCGCCTGGGCCGCGCCATTCGCTTTGCCGTCACCGATGTGCGGGTGTTTAATTCACGCAATTCGACCGGGGTGCGCGGGATTCGCTTGGAATCGGGCGATGAATTAGTGTCATTATCGGTGATTGACGGGGCCGGTGATGTGAGTGCGGAGGAACGCGCCGCCTATATTCGGCAAGCGCAAGCGCGGCGGGCCGAATTATTGGCCGAGGCCGGGGCCGAAATGGGGGCGGAATTGCTGGGGGATGATGCGGCGGATGCCCTCACCAGCGATGATGAAGATGCGGGTGATGGTGCCCAGAAAAAAACCGATCAATTGGTTTTGGACGAAGAAAAATTCAACCAAATGGCGTTGCGGGAAAATTTCATCCTGTCGGTAACATCATTTGGCTTTGGCAAACGCACGAGTTCCTATGCCTATCGCACCACCAAACGCGGCGGCAAAGGCATTAGCAATATGAAAATTACCGATAAAAATGGGCCGGTGGTGGCGAATTTTCCGGTGATTGAAACCGACGAAATTATGTTGGCAACGGATGGCGGGCAAATTTTGCGTACCAATGTTGATTCGATCCGCTTGGTCGGTCGCGCCTCGCAAGGGGTGACGGTCTTGCGGGTGGGTACCGGCGAGCATGTGGTCTCGGTCAGTCGCTTTGACGGTGCCGTCACTGAAGACACCAGCGACAGCGACAGCGACAGCGATGGCAACGCGCCGAACGAAAATGAAAGTGGGACCGAGGTGTTGCAAGAGGGGGAATAATCGTGAAAACCAGGATTGGTGTTTACCCCGGTACGTTTGACCCGGTGACGTCAGGCCATGTCGATATTATCCGCCGCGCCAGCCGCCTGGTCGATCATCTGGTGGTCGGGGTTGCACAAAATATTGGCAAAAATCCACTTTTGTCGCTCGAAGAACGCTGTGCCATGCTGCAGGCCGAGGTTGATGAGGTGCTTAAACGTGGCCAGGCCGGGCAGACCATCATAACCGTCCGACCTTTTGGCAGTTTGTTGGTGCATTTCGCCGCCGAATTGGGGGCCGAGGTGATTTTTCGCGGCCTTCGCGCCGTGTCGGATTTTGAATTTGAATTTCAAATGGCGATGATGAACGCCACCCTGACCGACAAAATCGAAACCGTGTTTTTAATGGCCGGTAATGGCGAGCATTTTGTCTCGTCGCGTTTTGTCAAAGAAATCGGTATGTTGGGGGGGGATATCAGTCGATTCGTCTCGCCCAATGTGGCAAAAAAATTGGCGGCGGCCTTTGCCAGGGTGGGGAATCATGAGGGATGACATCTCCTTGCCCTTAACACCCCTCAATACTTGAAAGGAAGAGCGTCATTACCCGCCGGACTGCAAGCGGATTGCCGCTTGCAGTCCGAGTCGGGTAATCCCCCAGGCATTTTGGGAATAATACTCCTGGGGGCTTTCCCCCGACCAATGTCTGTCGACATTGGCGGGGGACAGGCCCCGACAGATTTATGCCGCTTCGCGGCAAAAATCTGCGGGTAATGACGCTCTTTCTTTTAAATATTGAGGGATGTTAAGGTTTGAGGGTTGACATTGAAAGTCAGAAGGATTAAATATTTTCAACTGGTTTTATCGACTCGCTTTTGAATGGAGATTGTTATGATTAAAAATATAAGAAAATCTAAATCGATTAAACGCTCAGATGAAAAAGGGGATAAATTTTTGCTAGGACAGTAATTTAACTCTTTGATGTTTTCCAAGCCAGATTCAATTGAGTTAGATGCGGAACCGACGAAGATAATGCTTCAATTTGCAAAAAGGGCATTGAAAAATAGAATTTAAAACCCTTGTGAATTTTAGGAAATAAGACATTATTGGCTTTAGAAAGGACATGATTATGACAGTGAACCATCAAGCCGACAATAAGTTGCCTCATGATAATGACGTTCAAATTGACGATATTTCAAAATACCCGAAATGGGCGCAGAATTATTTCGCCAATTTGGAATATTCACGCACGCATATAGCCCCACCGCCTACCAAACATGCGATAAAAATGGCCAAATGGGCCAAAAAACATCGCATTAGCTAAGAGTGATGATTAAATCATGTTAATGCAGAATCCAATCCGTCATCATGGGCTGATGCACAGTTATGAGTTTGGCTTAAATGTGGTGCGGATTTTGCGGCTTGATACCATGATGGACCGTGAATTATTTACTTGTGGTAAAAATTTGGTTATTGACAATATATTACGTCAATTTAACCTTAACCAAGACAGTCAGCATAAATTATATGCGGCAATATGCGATGAAACTGTAATTGGTTTTTATGCCATAAATTCGTCTGTCGCAAAAATTTATTTCAAAGATAAAAATAACCAAAATAAAATAAATTTCTATACTCAGCCTTCGATTAATATCGAAGCGATAGCTGTTCATAAAGACTGGCAGAACGCAAAAAAAGGCAGAAAAATCGGTACCTTATTATTTCTTCATTGTTGCGAAGTAACAACTGAAATTTCTCAGCTTTTGGGCGTAAGTTTGTTAAGTCTAACCGCCGTCAATCGTAAAGTCGCAGATTATTATCATGAAAAATGGGGTTTTCAATACGCCAACCCGGATCATTTGGCAAAATCAAATTCGGAGATTGAAGATATCGGCATCCCAATGCAGCTTGATATAGGCACCGTGTGGGAAATCGTTAAAAAGTTTAGTTGAAAACAATTAAATACATCGGCTATGCAAAACTGCGCTAATAACGATTAATATATTAAAATAGTTTTACGGGAGAGGAAACCATGAAAATCGATGCCAATCTGGGTCAAATTTACGAATATTACGACCCGGAATTTTACCAACTTACGATCCCGATTGCGCCCTTGACCGAGTTATTCAACGGCGGCAAATGGTGCGAGGGGCCGGTATGGTTTGCCGATCACCAATGTTTGATCTGGAGCGACATCCCCAATAACCGCATGATGCGATATGTGCCAGGGGCCATTCACCATGCGACCACCGCCCTGGCCAATATCAGTATTTTCCGCGCCAACAGCCATTACAGCAATGGCAACACCCGCGACCGCGAGGGGCGGTTGGTGTCATGTCAACATGGCAGCCGCAGCGTGACTCGCAGCGAGTGGGACGGTACCATCACCGAATTGGTGAGCCATTACAAAGGCAAACGCCTCAATTCCCCCAATGATGTGGTGGTGAAATCGGATGGCACCATCTGGTTTACCGATCCGATTTATGGCATTTTGACCGATTACGAAGGGTATAAATCCGAACCCGAATTGCCTGGCTGTTATGTTTATTGCTATGATCCCAAATCGGGCGAACTCAAAATGGTGGCGGATGATTTCCACAAACCCAATGGCCTCGCTTTTTCGCCCGATGAGGCCAAATTATACATTGCTGATTCGGGTTATACCCATGATAAATCGGCCCCGCGTCACATTCGGGTTTTTAATGTTAATGACAACAACCAACTGAGTCACAGTCAGATTTTTTTTGAGGTAACCGACGGCGTTCCCGATGGGATGCGGTTGGATCGGCAAGGGCGGGTTTGGACATCTTCGGCCACCGGGGTGATTTGCGTAAACGCTGCTGGCGCGGCCTTGGGCAAAATCAACGTACCGCAACTTGTGTCGAATTTGGCGTTTGGCGGCGTGCGCGGCAACGAAGCTTATATTACGGCGGGTACATCCTTGTATCATATTGTGGTGGGCGTTGCCGGGGCGCGGGGGAGCGTTCGATCGGGGGGGTAAGAGGGTGGGTAAGATTTTTCTCTATATCCCGTGCAAAATATACTTTACAATCTACACCAGAAATAAAGAATTTGTGACATCGCTGCTATAATAGGGTAGCATAGGGTAACCTAGCACTATTTCGTCGTGTGAAATAGATTGGTCGTTTATTTTTTTTCAGGACAGCTAAATGATGGAACAAGAACCCGATTTTGTCGAGATGCTGAAAGACGAACCCATTATCACCCTTAAAGCCGGTGAGGTTTTGTTCAATTTTGGCGATGACGCGGATTGCCTTTATATCGTGGTCAAGGGCATGATCCGTCTGGGCGCGGGGCAAACCGTATTTGAAGAAGCATCGGTGGGCGCGGTCATTGGCGAAATGGCCGTGGTGGATAATTCGCCGCGTTCCGCCACCGGCTGGGCGGCGGCTGACACGAGTTTGTTGCGGATCTCGGCCAGTCGTTTCCGCCGTTTAATCATTGAACGTCCCGATTTTGCCCTGGCGATTATGCGCATTATGGCCAAAAGATTGCGGGCCATGAACAAACGTTTTCTAAGCCTCGAATCCCTGCACACGGCGCCCAGGCCGCATATGTCGTAAGGCAATATACAGGTAAAAACAAGATTCTTTTGTTGTTTTTCAATGGGTTAAATTGGTTTCTTAAATTTTTACTTGCACAGATCGGGTTGCCCTTATACTCTATCACCAATTTGGTGTTGGAAATGGGGGAAGTCACGACAATGACCGCGACATTATCGACTCTGGGCCGCCATAATAATGCCTTAACCGGCATAGATGTGGCCATTATCGCCAGTCCGCATATCGCCTTACCGGTGGTCAATCCCCTGGCGGGATTGGAATCCGAGCCGCGGCGACCCTTTGCGTCGCCAAAACCAAATTTGTTAAATGTCATCGTCAGTCACCTCAGCTCGGTTGGAGCCAGGCGGGCGACCTTATGTATCGGCCCGGATGCGCGCGGGATTTGGACCGACCGCGATTATGGCAAACCGAGCGCATTGCCGAGTTTTGCCGCCGCCGCCGGGCCAGGCGAGGGTGCTTTGTCACCGCAAGCAAGTTCCGGTCATCCGGTCGGCAATGGACAAAAACCGCCTAAGCCTGGTCGCAATTACACCTCGGAATTAAGTTGGTCGCTTAGTGATTTAACGGTAAATCCGGGGCAAAATCCGGGGCAAAATCCGGGGCAAAATTCGGGACAAAATCACCCGCTAAAATTGGATTGGGCGGTTGATTGGCGGGGATTTGGCAATTTGGCCCTGCTCACCATGGCGATGCCGATGATGCGGAGCAACCCGGTTTTGGTGGTGTGTGGGGATCGTTATGTGCCAGCCGATTTTGACGCATTTCTGGCCAAACATCGTCGCGGCGGCGAGCAGGCCACCTTGCTGTGTCGCCGCTTGACCGAGCCGGATCGCTTGATGCATGAACAAATTCTGCGGGTCAATGAAAGTATGGCGGGCGGTCACATCGCCCCCAGCGACAAACCGGATTTGCAATTTTATGCCGAGAAAATCATGCTTGATCAAGGCGGGCGGGTGGCGCGGTTTGGTACCGCCCATGAGACTCGTACCTCACTCGATTATTTACCGGGCGGTATGTATTTATTTGACCTTGACTATCTGACCGAGATTTGTGATTTGGTGCAGCGTGACAAAACAGAACCCAAATTATGGTCAATCGAGCGCGATGTTTTCTCGGAACGTGGAGCGGGCAGTTTTGCGGCCTATATTGATAATGCCCCGATTTACTGGCCAATGCTTGAAGAATCCGCCCATCCCTCGCGTCACCAACTTGACAAATCCCAGGATAAAATCGTGACCTTTCCTGGCAATGCCAAAAAAACGCGATTTACATCGGCGCGTTCAGTGTTATAAACTATAGGACAAAGGACAAGAGATCACATAATACCAAGGACATCATAACACCAAGACGGAAACACCAAAACGGAAACACCAAGACGGAAACACCAAGACGGAAACACCAAGACGGAAACACCAA
>JASGCR010000017.1:10281-15854 GCA_030054015.1 Candidatus Symbiobacter sp.
ACGGAAACACCAAGACGGAAACACCAAGACGGAAACACCAAGACGGAAACACCAACTAAGGATTAAAAATGAATAAATATTTGAAAAAACTAATGATCCATTGGCTGATTCTTGGGGGGGCTTTGGGCTGGTCTGCCGAGCTATTTGCGCTTGATAATGGTAAATTAGTTGCAAATAACAATCCTGGCGACAATTCGGCGCTTTTGATTCAATATGATGATCGCCTTTCAACCTTAGAGAAAAATATTCGTGAATTACGGGGGCAAATTGAAGGGCTGACCAATTTAAAGCAAAATTTGCAAAAGAACCTGGATCGCATCTATGATAAATTGGATAAAATTGAGGAGCGGGTTAAAAAAATCGATCATTTGGATGATCTGGATAGCCAGATGAACGGGATGGAAGAGCGCGTGTTGTTATTGGAAAAAATTTCGCAAAAATTCTATGAATCCTTGAATGGTATCACCGAACGTATGGTCGGGATTGAAGAATTTGTTAATAATACCCAAGCTGCGACCAATAAAGGAAAAAACGACAAAGCGGCAAACGCCAAAAATCCCCAGGATGCCGCGGATAAAGCAAATAAAACACCGCTTAAATTATCCGATTTGTTAAACGAAGGCAATAATAAACCGGCTAAAACCAATAATAACGAATCCGCAATTCCCCCAGCAAAAGCCAAAAAACCAAAGGATGAGGGGTCGCCACCCCGTGAAAACAACAGCGACACGGCTGCGACCAATCCTGTTGTCTTAAAAACATCGCCTGACGAGTTAAAAAAACTCTATCAAGCCTCGATTGATGCCTTGAATCAAGGTGAATATGGTCGGGCCGAATCGGGATTCAAAAAAGTCATCGCAAAATACCCGGATTACACCGTAACTCCCAATTCATATTATTGGCTGGGCGAGGTTTATTTTCTGAAAAATGATTGGGGCAAAGCCGCCAAGCAATTTTTTGCCGCCTATCAGAAATATCCCAACGCCAGCAAAGCCGCCGATAGCCTCTATCGCTTGGGTTTAACTTTGCATGAATTAAATAAATATGACGAATCTTGTTCGGCTTTGGCGCGGGTGGGTGTCGAATTCCCCAAAGCATCAAAATTTATCCGCCAAGGGGCCATCGATGCCATGAGCCGGTTTAATTGCAACCCATAATATATATTATAGCCCCCATGCAAGATGCGATGACCCCAGGCGAATTTGCCGCCCTTATGCAGCCCTTTTTTCCGTTTGAGGCCTCGCCGCAATTACTGGCAGCGGTGTCGGGCGGGGCGGATTCTCTGGCTTTGACCTTGCTGGCGGCAGAATGGGCGCAAAATTTGGGCGGGCAGATTGTGGCGGTGACGATTGATCACCAATTGCGGCCTGAATCCGCCTCTGAGGCCGCGCAAGTGGCGGATTGGCTGCAAAATTATCACATTTCTCATCACATTATCCGCTTAGATGGAGCGCAATTGCGGCAGCAAACCGGCAATTTAATGCAAAATGCGCGGCGTCTGCGTTATGAAAAATTGCAAGAATTTGCCGAACATCAGGGCATATTGCATATTTTATTGGGGCATCACCAACAAGATCAAGCCGAGACTTTTTTGCAAAATTTGGCGCGTGGCAGTGGTTTGGATGGGCTTTCCGCCATGTCGCCCCTTTTGTACCGTCGCAACCACCGTTTATTGCGGCCATTTTTGTCGATTGATAAAGAGCGGCTCAAAGCAACCTTGATCGCCAAGAACCAGGACTGGATCGAAGACCCCAGCAATTTTTCCGCCAAATTCCAACGGGTGCGGATTCGCCAGGCTGTGGGCGCACGGTCGCAGTTAAATTTATCCGATGCGCGTTTGGCTTTGGCAGCCCATTGGTGCCAAAAAAGCAAAATAATCCTCGACCAGGCTGTCGCCGATTTAATGGCCCAAGCGGTTTATTTTTCCTCCCCAAATCTGGCACCTGGCCCTCATCCCGATGCGGTTGCTGATACTGTTGCTGATGCCGACCCAATTTGTGCCTATTTAAACGGGAAAATTTGGGCGGCGGCGGCGACGGAAACCCGTACCCGTCTGTTGGCGGGCTTGCTGCAAAAAATCGGCGGCCATTGGTTTCGCCCCCGTTGGCAGCGTTTGCAGCATCTTGACCAGCGCATGATTGACTTTGTCGCACCAAGGGTTGGAGCGTCCGCCGGGCAAAAATTTCGTGCCAATCTGGCCGGCTGTGATATTATGGCCTTGCCCATGCGACCCCATAAAACACCCAAAGATCTTTCGGTTAGGCTGGTTATATTTGCTATCTCCGCAATGAATTTTCCGCAGGACTGACAATTTGATGGTTTAAGGGAAGTCTGATTAAGTCCCAAAAAGTCAAACTCTATGACCTCCCCTTCCCGTAGGGAGGGGAGGATAGTCTCGCTTGCCAGCTTGCTGGCTAGCGAGACTTGGTGGGGTTGGGCTTTTTTACGTTTTAAAGAACCAACCCCACCAAGAAAACCTAACGCTCGCCTACGGCTCGCTAAGGTTTTCTATCCTCCCCTCCCTTCGGGAAGGGGAGGTCAGCAGGGATTACCGACTTAGACCTCCCCTTCCTGCTTAGGAAGGGGAGGATAGAAACTCTATGCGAGCGAATGCGAGCATTAGAGTTTCTTGGTGGGGTTGGTACTTTAAATTGTTAAAAAGCCCAACCCCACCAAGTCTCGCTAATTTGCTTCGCAAATAAGCTCGACTATCCTCCCCTCCCTACGGGAAGGGGAGGTCAAGAATAATTATTAACTTGCTCAGACGTTCCTTAAGGAAAGTCTGAATAAGTCGTACTGACCCCCCCTTCCTGCTTAGGAAGGGGGGGAAACCGAAGCTTGGCGGCTTGCCGCCTAGCTTCGGTCGGGGGGGTTGGTGATGGTTAAAATCTAATTAGAATCAATATCTTACACCAACCCCCCCAAGAAAAGCTAAGAATTTTTTTACAAAAAATTCAAGCTTTTCTATCCCCCCCTTCCTAAGCAGGAAGGGGGGGTCACTGATTTGTTCGCCTTATTCAGACCTTCCTTTAATAATGACCCTCTTCCTGTTAATATTCAGGGGGCAGAAGCTCTTACCCTTGACAATTGGCGTAAAAACCCCCAAATTAACCACGGCGGAAATTACGCGCTGCATCACTGTGCCAGGGACCATGAGTCGCTGGCTTATTTAGAAAGGTTTTGTCTTGAACTCGATCGGCAAAAATCTTGCATTATGGGTTATCATCGGCTTGCTGTTGGTCGCCATGTTCAATTTTTTCCAAACGAACACAGCCAAGAAAGAGCAAACGCAAATTGCTTTTTCCGAGTTTTTGACCAATATCGACAAAGATAAGGTCAGCGACATTCGCATCCAAGGAAATTCCATCACCGGTCACTTTACCGATGGGCGCGGTTTTAATACGTTTGCCCCCAATGACCCCAATTTAATCTCCAAAATCGATCCCAATAAAGTAAAGATCGAGGCGTTGCCAAACGAAGATAATCTGTCCTTTTTGGGGATATTATTGTCATGGATGCCGATGTTGTTGTTCATCGGGGTCTGGGTCTTTTTCATGCGGCAAATGCAATCGGGCGGCGGCAAATCCATGGGATTTGGCAAAAGCCGCGCCCGCATGTTGTCGGAAAAATCAGGCCGCGTGACGTTTGAAGATGTCGCCGGCATCGATGAAGCCAAACAAGAATTGCAAGAAATTGTCGATTTCCTGAAAGACCCTGGCAAATTCCAAAAATTGGGCGGCAAAATCCCCAAAGGCGTGTTGTTGGTAGGCCCCCCCGGTACCGGTAAAACCTTGCTGGCGCGGGCGATTGCGGGCGAAGCCAATGTGCCATTCTTTACCATTTCCGGCTCGGATTTCGTTGAAATGTTTGTCGGGGTGGGGGCCAGCCGCGTCCGCGACATGTTTGAACAGGGCAAGAAAAACGCTCCCTGTATCGTTTTCATCGATGAAATTGATGCGGTCGGTCGCCATCGCGGGGCCGGCCTTGGCGGCGGCAATGACGAGCGCGAGCAAACTTTGAACCAATTGCTGGTCGAAATGGATGGGTTCGAAGCCAATGAGGGCGTGATATTAATCGCGGCCACCAACCGCCCCGATGTGTTAGACCCGGCCTTGTTGCGGCCTGGTCGGTTTGATCGCCAAGTAATGGTGTCGAACCCGGATATTACTGGCCGCGAGAAAATCCTCAAAGTTCATATGCGCAAGGTTCCCCTGGCCGGCGATGTTGAACCGCGCGTGATTGCACGGGGAACGCCTGGGTTTTCAGGTGCCGAATTAGCCAATTTGGTGAACGAGGCTTCGCTCTTGGCGGCGCGGCGCAATAAAAAATTGGTCTCGATGCGCGAATTTGAAGAAGCCAAAGACAAGGTGTTAATGGGGGCCGAACGGCGTTCCATGGTCATGACCGAAAAAGAAAAGGAAATGACCGCCTATCACGAGGCCGGCCATGCTTTGATCGCGCTTCATGAACCCGAACATGATCCGTTACACAAGGTAACCATCATTCCCCGCGGTCGCGCCTTGGGGGTGACCATGTCTTTGCCGGAACGTGACCGTTATGGCATGTCCCGCGCCGAGATCGAAGCCAAATTGACCATGATGTTTGGCGGTCGCCTGGCCGAGGAAATCATCTATGGCCCCGCCAATGTCACCACCGGTGCCTCGGACGATATTCGCCAAGCCACCAATTTGGCGCGGCGGATGGTGACCGAATGGGGTATGAGCGACCGCTTGGGACGTTTGCGTTACACCGATAATGAGGAAGAGGTGTTTTTGGGGCATTCCGTGACCCAGCGCAAAAATGTGTCAGATGCCACGGCCCGGATTATCGATGAAGAAGTCCGCCGCATTATTGATGAGGCCGAGGGGCGGGCGCGGGTCATTATCACCAATTTCCGCCACCAATTGGAAGCGATTACCAAGGCTTTGTTGGAGTACGAGACTCTGTCGGGCGAGGAAGTCCAAACCATCATGCGCGGCGAGCCCATCGTCCGCAATGAAGACAACACCGCGCCGCGCGATCCCCCCACCACCCATCGCCGCGGTTGGCGGGTCTCGGTGCCGAGTGGCGGCGAGGGCGAGATTTCGCCGCCCGGTCTTTCGCCCCAGCCCGGCAACGCGTGAAAAAAGGGAGCGTCATTACCCGCCGTACTGCAAGCGGATTTCCGCTTGCAGTCCGAGAAGGAATATCCCCCCGGCATTTTTTTGCGACTTAATTGGACCTTCCTTAAGGAAGGTCTGAATAAGTCTCAAAAACAAAAAAAATGGCATTTGCGAGCCATCAGAATTGTCCAATTGCTTCGCAATTGGACAATTCTGATGGCTCGCAAATGCGTGTCTCTTTTGGCAAAAAAAGTGACTAGTTCAGAGGTTCCTTAAGCAAAGTCCGAACAAGTCGAAATTATATTTACCCCCCCTTCTTTAGAAGGGGGGGATAGAAAAGCTTGGCGAGTGCTTACGAGCCAAAGCTTTTCTTGGGGGGGTTGGTGTAATAGGTTGATTCTATTAATATATTTTCAACATCACAACCCCCCCAAGTTGAGCTAAGTTGCTTCGCAACTAAGCTCAACTATC
>JASGCR010000259.1 GCA_030054015.1 Candidatus Symbiobacter sp.
GCTATCCCCCCCTTCTAAAGAAGGGGGGGTAAAACTAGACTTATTCGGACTTTCCTTAGGAAGGGGGGGTCGTAAAAGCGAATTTTCAAGGACACGGGGTATAAATACAAAAAAAAATCTTTCGCGCAACCTGTCCACAAAAGCAGTGGAAAAACTGACCGCTACCGCCGTGCGGTCCAATGATTTGGATGGCATAAATGGCGGCATAGCAACTGGTTGTGTTCGAGATGAGATCGCTTGGTTGCATCCCTTTAAGGATAACGAAGCTGTCTGCTCCAGCTTGGATCATATGGCGGATGCGGGTAAGGTCATTGGGAGACATATTGAATGCTGGTCTCATGCGTGACATTTTGCCGGGCATACGGGTTGATGATATCGGATACAAGCAAATCAACTTTGCCACCAACTAATTGGGAAAGTTCCATTTCTGTTTCAATCAATCCGAAAAGCCCAGGTTTCTGTCCCGCTTCAAATTCAACCAAAACATCAAAATCGCTCTCATTTCGGGCGGTTCCATTAAGCCTTGAGCCAATCAGTGACAATTTATGAATGTGGTGGCGGCGGCATATGGTTTCGAGTTTACTCCGATCTGAAAAAATATTCTGACTCATGATTCGCTCCGTCAAATTTTAACCAAATTCCGAGTGTTACACTAGCAAAATTTTACGAAATTGGCAAGTAAACCAGGCCATTTTTGGGAAATCTGATGATAAAAATCACAACGAATCGTATCATAACGGCCTCTTAAATTTTACGCGCAACCTGTCCACAAAAGCAGTGGAAAAACTGACCGCTACCGCCGCGCGGTTACATATTGGGGTAATTGGGGCCGTCGCCGCCTTGGGGGGTGACCCAGGTGATGTTTTGGGTGGGGTCTTTAATGTCGCAAGTTTTGCAATGGACGCAATTTTGGGCGTTGATTTGCAATTTGGGCATATTGGACTCGGCTCCGACGATTTCGTAAACGCCGGCCGGGCAATAACGTTGTTCGGGGGCGTTATAATTGGCCCAATTGACCAGAATGGCGCGGTCGGGATCGGCCAGGCGCAGATGTACGGGTTGGTTTTCGACATGGTTGGTGCCGGACAGAAAGACCGAGGACAGGCGATCAAACGACACCACGCCATCGGGCTTGGGATAGGCGATTTTCTTGGCGTGGGCGGCCAGGTGTAATTGCGCGTGGTCGGCGTGGTTTTTGAACGTCCAGGGGGCATGGCCGCGTAAGACATAAGTGTCAAAGGCGGCATAGGCCAACCCAAACCACATACCAAACCGAAAAGCGGGGCGGATGTTGCGCACCTTTTTCAATTCTTGATAGACCCAGCTTTGGCGCAATTTTTCGGGGTAGGTGGTGGGTTCGACGGCGTTGGCATCGGCCAGGGCATCGAACACCGCCTCGGCGGCCAACATGCCGGATTTCATGGCGGTGTGGCTGCCCTTGATTTTGGGGACGTTCAAAAATCCGGCGTCACAGCCAATCAAAGCCCCGCCGGGAAAGGTTAATTGGGGAATCGATTGGAACCCGCCTTCGTTCAAGGCGCGGGCGCCATAGGCAATGCGGCGACCGCCCTCGAAAATCGGGCGAATGGCGGGGTGTTGTTTGAAGCGTTGAAATTCTTCAAAGGGCGACAGAAACGGGTTTTGGTAATCAAGACCAATCACGAACCCGACCGCAACTTGGTTGTTTTCCAAATGATATAGGAACGAGCCGCCATAGGTTTTTTGATCCATCGGCCAGCCAATCGTGTGGGTAATAGACCCTTGTTGGTGTTTGGCGGGATCGATTTCCCATAATTCTTTGATGCCAATGCCGAAACTTTGCGGGTCGGCATCGCGGCGCAGGTCGAATTTGGTGAAGAGTTGTTTGGCGAGCGAGCCACGGCATCCCTCGGCAAACAAGGAAAAACGGGCGCGGAGTTCGACGCCGGGCTGGTAATTGGCGGTTTTGCTGCCATCTTTGCCGATGCCCATATCGCCGGTGGCGACCCCGACGACTTTGCCAGTATCATCATATAAAATCTCGGCGGCGGCAAAGCCGGGGTAAATTTCCACGCCCAATTCCTCGGCTTGGCGACCGAGCCAGCGCACGACATTGCCCAGGCTCACGATATAATTGCCGTGATTGTGCATTTGCGGCGGGGTGGGGAGGCGGAATGATTTTTTCTCGGTTAGAAATAAAAACCGGTCTTGTTTGGCTTCGGTGATGAGGGGGGCGTCGCGCTCGCGCCAATCGGGGAAAAGCTCGGCCAAGGCGCGCGGCTCCATCACCGCCCCCGACAAAGTATGCGCCCCAATTTCCGAGGCTTTTTCGATGACACAGACCGAGACCTCGCGCCCGCCCTGGGCGGCACATTGTTTCAAGCGAATGGCGGCGGCAAGTCCCGCCGGCCCCCCGCCAATAATCACCACATCATATTCCATTACGTCGCGTGTCATTTTTCCGCCCTTAGGTCAATTTATGTTGCAATCCCCGTGAAACCGCGCCATTTATGCGGGTTTATGCTGCCCCTCTCAGGGTTTAGCCCCCTCTGATTTTAGCCCTCGCTTGGCTTAACGTCATGGGTTTAGCATAAAAATTCTTCTCCTGTCACACATTCTGTGCCACAAACACGGGCGAGATTTCAAGCCCAGAACGAAAGCTTGGTGATGATGAACCCATCTGGAAGCAGTGATTCGGCCAAAAATCAGGCCATTATCCGCGCTTGGCTGAGCTGGTATGAGGCGATGGGCGTCGATTGCGCCGTGGATAACGCGGCGGTCAATCGCTTTGCTGCCGCCAAAACCGCGCACAAAACCCCAGAAATCCGGCGGGCCTCGCCCCGCGCTGTACCCCGCGCGGCGGCGATGCCCCCGTCTCACGCTCTGGCGGAGTCGCCAGGGCCAGGGCCAGGGACTGGACTAGGGTCTGGGCCAGGGACTGTGACTGCGCCAGGGTCTGCACCTGGGGGGCGTGATCTGCCTTTGCCGGCGACCCGCGATGCCGTGGCGGTGGCGACTGCGCGGGCGGCGGCGGCCAGCGATTTGGCGCAGTTGCGCGATGCCATTGCGGGGTTTGATTTATGCCCCTTACGCGCCACCGCGACCAACACCGTGTTTGGCGAAGGCCTTGACCAATCCCCCGCTGTGATGGTCATTGGTGAAGGCCCCGGCGCGGATGAAGACCGCTTGGGAAAACCCTTTGTCGGGCAAAGCGGGCAAATGCTTGACCGCATGTTGGCCGAGGTGGGCTTGTCGCGTCATCATAATATTTTTATCAGCAACATCGTTTATTGGCGCCCGCCCGGCAACCGCCCCCCGACCGAGCTTGAGGTGGCAATGTGCCTGCCTTTTATGCTACGGATGATTCAATTGGTCAGACCCAAGACCCTTCTCACCGTCGGCAATACCCCCACCCGCGCCTTGTTGGGCCGCAAAGACGGCATCGCCAAATTGCGCGGCAAATGGGTGATGGATCAAAATTACGGTGGCGCGACGGCCATTCCGACTTTGGCGAGTTTTCATCCCGCCTATTTGTTGCGCTCGCCTGGGCAGAAGAAATTTTTTTGGCAGGACCTGGTGAGTTTAAGGGTTTATTTACAGGGCGTTTCTTAGGGGGGGGGCGGAATAAGCCGAGAAACGCTTATGACCCCCCCTTCTTTAGAAGGGGGGGAAAGCTCCGCTTAGGGCGAAGCCCTTAG
>JASGCR010000260.1 GCA_030054015.1 Candidatus Symbiobacter sp.
ACAACCGGACAGACCTCGTGCTATAGAACCGGACATATCACGTGTTCGTGACACAAAAAAGTATGATTAAATGCTTTCTGCATTGCATTTAAAATGCTAAACATAATCTTTGAGAATTAATCTAAGAGCCTGATTCAAAATTAGGTTACATATTATGACTTTTGTAAATTTATCATCATCTCCCGTCCAATGTCTAACGACATTGGACGGGAGATGATGACAAACTTACTCTGCCTTTGATAATTTTGGATCAGGTTTTAAGGAAAGTCCGATTAAGCCCCCTTTTTGCCAGAAGAGCCGCGCATTTGCGAGCGGCAAAACCGCATCGCTTATCCAGAAAAATCGAGCAACTTCAGGATGTTACTGGATTGCTTCGCGGTTGCGATGCAACCGCTCGCAAATGCCACTTTTTTTGAGACTTATTCGGAATATCCCATTGTATAGTGGCTTATGATTTTAAGGAAAACCCCATGACCAACCCACCCAACTCACCGCCGGATAACCAAACTCAATCGGGGCAAGACCGCCAACGCACCCAAAAACTGCGTTACGAATTGGAAAAAGGCATGAACAGTGGCATCAGCCCGTTGACCATCCCAGAAATCATTGCACGGGCTAAGGCTCGTTTAAAAGGCGGATCGGATAATCCGCCAGGAATGGGTGACTCAATGCCTGGGGGCTTTCCCCCGACCAATGTCTTGCGACATTAGCGGCGGGACAGGCCCAACGCGCGCCGTCCGTTACATGGATAGTGCGCTGGGTAATGACCATCCTTTTTGGCGCGGCGGGCGATAACGGTCATTTTAATAGGTTTTAATTCTAATCAAAGAATCCCAATTGAATCCCATGAAAAAATCCTCTAAATAGAACATACGGGAAAACCTACATCGCCTTAAACCTACGGAAAAAAACATGGTCGCACGGGTACGGACAGTGGCCTTCCAGGGCATAGACACGCTGGACATCGACGTGCAGGTGCAAATGACGGGCGGGACGATTGCCTTCACGGTGGTGGGGCTGCCGGACAAAGCAGTGGCTGAATCGCGTGAGCGGGTGCGGGGGGCGTTGGTGGCTCTGGGCCTGGCTTTACCGCCGAAACGGATCACGGTGAATCTCGCCCCGGCCGATGTGCTGAAAGAAGGCAGCCATTTTGATCTTCCCATTGCCCTCGCGCTTTTGGTGGCGATGGAAATTCTCTCGCCCGATGATGTGATGGAATATGTGGTGTTGGGCGAATTGGGTTTGGATGCGCGGCTGGCATCGGTGACGGGGGTGTTGCCGGCGGCTTTTGCGGCGGCGAAGGCTGGCCTTGGCATTATCTGTCCCCAGGCCTGTGGCGGCGAAGCGCGTTGGGCCGGCGACGTGGAAGTCCTCGCCCCGGTTGGTTTGCTCGATTTGATCAATCATTTCAAGGGCAACCAGATACTCACCCCGCCCGACATGCGCCTGGCCGATCCGCCCCACGCCATCCCCGACCTGGCCGAGGTCAAAGGCCAGGACTCGGCGAAACGTGTCCTCGAAATCGCGGCGGCGGGCGGGCATAATTTGCTCATGATGGGGCCGCCAGGGTCGGGCAAATCGATGCTGGCGGCGCGGTTGCCGGGCTTGCTGCCGCCGATGGATGCCGCCGAAGCCCTCGAAGTCTCGATGATCCATTCGCTGGCGGGGCAATTAGAGGGCGGCAAATTATTGCGCCACCGCCCGTTTCGTGATCCGCATTTCTCGGCTTCGGTCGCGGCCTTGGTGGGGGGCGGGATACGCGCCAAACCGGGCGAAATTTCGCTTGCCCATACCGGCGTGTTGTTCCTCGACGAATTTCCCGAATTTAATCGCGGGGTGTTAGAGGCGTTGCGGCAACCGCTTGAAACCGGCCGCGCCACGGTCGCGCGTGCCAATGCGCATTATACTTATCCGGCGCGGTTCCAATTGGTGGCGGCGATGAATCCCTGTCGCTGTGGCTATTTGGGCGATCCGATCCAGGGATGCCGCCGCGCCCCCCATTGCGGCGCGGATTATCAAAGCAAAATCTCCGGCCCGATGATGGATCGGATTGATCTCCACATCGATGTCGAAGCGGTGGCCGCCAAGGATTTGTCGCTCCCCACCCCGCGTGAGACCAGTGCAATGGTCGCGGCGCGGGCCGCGGCAGCACGGGCGCGGCAACAGACGCGCATTGCCGATATAAATAAATCACGGACCACATCGCCCCTGACCATCCGCAACAATGCCGAATTAGAAGGCGATGTGTTGGAACAAGTGGCGACCCCAACACGGGAAGGCTTGGAATTGCTGCAAAATGCCGCCGAGCATATGCGCCTCTCGGCCCGGGCCTATCACCGCGTCTTGCGCGTCGCCCGCACCATTGCCGACCTGGCCGGCGTCGAAACCGTGTCGCGCCCCCACATTGCCGAAGCCCTGACTTATCGCCGCACCGTGCCGACGGTACAGACGTGATCGCGCGGTTTTGGGGACGGGACAGCCCAGCGTTGGCGGTTAGCTTAACCTAAAACTTTTCATGGGCGATATGATCCGCTATGGTGGGTGGGTCGTAACATCCGTGCCATTTTTGCACAGAACCGGAGTAAAATCATGGAAAATATTGGTGAAACCTTGGTCGGCGATTACCTCAAAGTCATTTTGGGCTGCGATTTTGTGGCGTTTAACCTTAATACCAAGGATACACGTGTTGTCGAAATGGAAATGGATGATGCGGATGGTCAAAATAATAAGGTGCAACAAGGAGAAATTGATGTGGTTGGAATTAATACGACCAAAAAAGAAGTTTATCTTTGTGAAGTAGCAATCCATTTAGAAACAGGTCTTCAATATGTAAAAGACAAAAGGCCAAATAACGTTAATAAACTCGTCGATAAATTCATAAAAGACATTGACTATGCCGAGAATTTTGAAGGGTACACGAAAAATTTTATGTTGTGGACACCAATCGTAAAAAATTCACGCGAAGGTGCAAAAAATAATCAGGCCAATAACATTGCTGAAATTAAACAGCAAATTAAAGAAAAAAAAGGCATAGAAATTATTGTTATTTGCAATCAAGATTTCCAAAAATGCTTAAAAGAATTGCGTGACTACGCTGCCAGTAAAACCGAAGCGTTAAATTCCCCCGTCTTGCGTTATCTGCAAATCGAAGAAAAACTAAAAAAGCATTGCACTAATCTTGACAAAAAATCAGGACAAAAAGAAGATTGATTGCTAAGGAATGTCCGAATAAGTCACTTTTTTGCCAAAAGAGACGCGCATTTGCGAGCGGCGCAGCCGCGAAGCAATCCAGAAAAATCGAGCAATTTCAGGATGTTGCTGGATTGCTTCGCGGTTGCGATGCAACCGCTCGCAAATGCCACTTTTTTGTTTTTAGTACTTATTCAGACCTTCCCTAAGAGCCTGGTTCAAAATTAATTCAAAGAATTTCAATAAGTTAGCGTCATTACCCGCAGATTTTTGCCGCGAAGCGGCATAAACCTGTCGGGTAATCCCCCAGGAGTATTGTTGCCAAAAATGCCTGGGGGATTCCCCGACGCGAAATATCCGTGTCCCACGGATATTTCGGCGGGGAATGACGACTCCTCTTGCCGCCGCCGCAACCAAAGAGCGTCAAAAAGGGAGCGTCATTACCCGCCGGACTGCAAGCGGGAATCCGCTTGCAGTCCG
>JASGCR010000261.1 GCA_030054015.1 Candidatus Symbiobacter sp.
CCCCCCTTCCTAAGCAGGAAGGGGGGGTCAGTGACTTTTGCTACTTATTCAGACCGTCCTTAAGGAGACTCGGATTAAGTTGCCGCACCTTTCCTTAAGCCACACCGTCCAACCTTTGCTTGCGGAAACACCAAATGGCGGCGGGGGGAAGATTTAACCACACGCGTTTATAACGCTCGCCGCGCAGCCCCAGCCGATGCACCGCCAACGGACACGCCAAGGGATAGGTATATTGCACCAACACGCCGTCGGGCCGCAACATCTTAAATATATCGGTGACCAACTGCGTTTTGATCTCGTCCGGAAAAATGCGCAAGGGCAAACTCGACACCACCGCCGCCACCCGCCCCAACCAAGCCGACGGAATCTGCCCCGACACTTGGGTGGCATCGCCGCTGATCAAAGCCGAGCGCGGAAATTCATTTCTGAGATAATCCAACAGCACCGGATCAAGTTCGTTAATGGCGAGATTGTCGGGGCGAATGCCCGCCGCGACCAATTCGCGCGTGATGGCCCCGGTTCCGGCTCCCAATTCAACCACCAAAGCATCTTTGGCGGTCAGGCCGGCTTTGGCATGGGGCGGGCCATAGGGCAGGGATGAAAAACTATCAATCATTGCCGCCGCGATATTTTTCCCCAAAAAACGTGAACTGGGGGCAATGCTGCCAATCCGCAGAGGGTGTCGTATGAACGTCGCCAGAAATAAGGGGATACCGGTTCCAAGTGTCACGTCATAAACCTCGTCGCTTGCTCTTTGAGCAAAAAACCATTAACTACCAAGCATGGGTCATGCCAAAGTCAGTCAAAGCATAATGGATACGACCAAGCCAATACAAGGGGTGAGTCTTTTTCATTTCACCCCCATCCGTCACAATTAAGCCAGTTTACATGCGCATCATGCAGCAACGAGGATAAAATGAGTTACAAAATTGCCGTGGTCGGTGCCACCGGTGCCGTCGGACATGAGATGCTGAAAACCTTGGCGGAACGAAATTTTCCGGTCCGCGAGGTCATTGCCTTGGCTTCAGGCCGGTCGGCCGGCCAGGAAGTGTCCTTTGGCGATAAAACCATTCTCAAAGTCCAGGATTTGGAAAGATTTGACTTTCACGGCGTGGATATTGGCTTGTTCTCGCCAGGTGCCGCCGTGTCAAAAATTCATGCGCCCAGGGCCGGGGCGGCGGGCTGTGTCGTCATCGACAACACGTCGCAATTTCGCATGGATGAGGATGTTCCCTTGATCGTCCCCGAAGTCAATCCGCATCATTTACCGCTGTATAAAAAACGCAACATCATTGCCAATCCCAATTGTTCAACCATGCAATTGGTGGTGGCGTTAAAGCCCTTGCACGATGCGGCGCGGATTCGCCGCGTCGTGGTCGCCACGTACCAATCCGTGTCGGGGGCGGGGCGCGAGGCGATGGACGAGCTTTTCACCCAAACCCGTGGTATTTTTGTCCATGATCCGGTGACGGTCGAGCTGTTTACCAAACAAATTGCCTATAATGTCATTCCCCATATCGATGTGTTCATGCCCGATGGCGAAACCAAAGAAGAATGGAAAATGGAGGTCGAAACCCATAAAATTCTTGATCCCGCGATTAAACTCACCGCCCATTGCGTGCGGGTGCCGGTGTTTATCGGCCATTCCGAGGCGGTGACGGTTGAATTTGAAAAACCCTTAAGCGTTAGCGACGCCCGCAAATTATTGAAAAAAGCCCCCGGCGTCACCGTCATCGATCAACGCGAGGATGGCGGCTATATCACGCCGGTCGAAGCGGCGGGCGAGGATGCCGTCTATGTCAGCCGCATCCGCCAAGACAAAACCGTTGAACATGGGCTTAATTTTTGGTGCGTGTCCGATAATTTGCGCAAAGGCGCGGCCTTAAATGCCGTACAAATTGCCGAGTTGTTGATTAGGACGGACCTAAAAAGGTAACTCTATGACACAAAAACCCAACGCCCTTTATTATGGCGATAATTTGGACATCTTGCGCACTAAAATTGCCAGCGAGAGCGTTGATTTGTGCTATATCGACCCGCCTTTCAATTCCAACCGCAATTATTTCCAGATTTACAATCGCATCAATGAAGAAGCGGATGAAATCAAAGACAAGGCCCAAGCCCAGGCGTTTATCGATACCTGGCAATGGCGGCGTGAGGCAATCGATGGTTATAACGAAATCACCGATTTGCAAAATCTTTATAACCACAGATTTTCGCCGCGTACAGTGGCGGTGATCAAGGGATTGCATGAAATTTTGGGCGAAGGCGGGTTGCTTGCCTATATCGTCAGCATGACCTTGCGGATTACCGAGATTCACCGTGTCTTGAAACCCCATGGCAGTTTTTATCTGCATTGCGACCCCACCACCGCGCATTATCTAAAATTGGTGCTGGATTCGGTTTTTTGTGAAAAAGGCGGCGAATTTCGTAATGAAATCATTTGGTGTTATCGGCGTTGGACTGCAACCGCACATCGTTTCCAAAAACTCCATGACACGATTTTTTATTACAGCAAAAGCCAAACCCCGCTTTTTAATCCGCAATGGGAACCTTATGGCGAATGGATAAAAAAAGATTATAAATATGTCGATGCCGAGACTGGTAAAAAATGGCGTTGGCATACGGTAAAAGGTCATCGTTACAAGGTGTTTTTAGAAGATGAATCACGAGGGGTCAAAATTGGCGATTGGTGGAAAATTAATCCAATTGGTTCAACCGCCAAAGAACGGCTGGGCTATCCCACCCAAAAACCCGAAGCCTTGTTAGAACGCATTATCCAGGCCAGCAGCAACCCTGGCGATGTGGTGTTGGATGCCTATTGCGGTTGTGGCACCACGGTGGCGGTGGCGCAAAGGCTTGAGCGGCGTTGGATTGGCATTGACATTACCTATCAATCGATTGGCCTTATTCTGAAACGGTTAGAAGATAAATATCCCGGCGACCAATGGCTTGCCCTCCGCGCGACGATTTTGTTGGATGGAATGCCGCGTGATTTGGATGCCGCCCGCGCCCTTGCCCACCGCCAGGACGATCGCACCCGCAAAGAATTTGAAAAATGGGCAATTTTGACCTATGCCAACAACCAGGCCATGATCCACGACAAAAAAGGTGCCGATGGCGGGGTAGATGGCATCAGCTATTTCTTGCGCGACAAAATCGACAACCAAGAAATTTACGGCAAAATCATTTACCAGGTGAAATCCGGCGCGGTCGGGCGGGCGACGATTGCCAGTCTAAAAGGCGATATGGAACGCGAAAAAGCCGACATGGCCGTGTTGATAACCCTGGCCGAACCCACCCCAGCCATGATCACCGAGGCACAATTGGCCGGAAATTATACCCTGCCCCTGGGCGAGAAAAAATTTGACCGCGTACAAATTGTCACGATTCAGCAAATTCTGGGTGGCGCGATGAGCTCCCTCGCCCGCGCCGCCCGCACCGTCAAATCCGCCGCCCCCGTACCCGCCGCACAATCGGATTTATTGGATTAGCGGCAAAGTGCCGCATTGGTGCGGCGGGTCTAAATCGAAGGTCTGATTATTAAGTCGTACTGACCCCCCCTTCTAAAGGAAGGTCTGAATAAGTCACTTTTTTGCCATAAGAGACCTGCATTTGCGAGCGGCGCAGCCGCGAAGCAATCCAGAAAAATCTAGCAATTTCAG
>JASGCR010000262.1:0-3336 GCA_030054015.1 Candidatus Symbiobacter sp.
TCTAAAGAAGGGGGGGTAAATAAAGTTTCGACTTATTCTGACCTTCCCTAAGCAGGAAGGGGGGGTCATAAGCAGGTGAAAACGCAAATTATAGGATACCCAAATGACTGCTCTTGCCCTCGCCGATGCCGAACAAAAAATTGTCCGCGATATATTGCAAGCCCATGTGCCTAAACGCACCGTTTGGGCCTTTGGCTCGCGCGTGACCGGCAAGGCGCGACGACATTCTGATCTTGATTTGGCGATTATGGGCGATGCGCCCTTGCCCGATGCCATCCGCATTGATCTGGCGGAGGATTTCACCCAATCCGATCTGGCCTTTACGGTTGATCTGGTGGATTGGGCGGTGACCAGCGAAAAATTCCGCCAAATCATCGCCCGCGACAAAATCCTGGTGCAAAGCGCAAGCTAAACCAACCCCTTTAACTGGTAAATCATCTCCATCGCCTGGCGCGGGGTGAGGCTGTCGGGATCGATGCCGCGCAAGGCCGCACGCAATTCATCGGTCACCGGCGGCGGCGGCGGCGGGGAATGCGCCATTTCGGCGGCGACCACCGCACCCAACCCGCCGGATTTGGGTCGCTTGGCCGATGGCTTAGACTGAAACAGCGGCAAATCGTCCATCACCGCCGCCGCATTCGGTCGCTCTTCGGAGCGTTGCTCTAGAAAATGCAGTATGTCACTGGCGCGTGCCAACACCGATGGCGGCAAACCGGCCAGCCGCGCCACATGGACGCCATAAGAATGCTCGGCTGAGCCGTCAATGACCTCGTGGAGAAAAATCAAATCGCCCTGCCATTCTTTGACCTTCATGGTGTGGCAGGTGAGGCCAGCAAGCCGCGCCGACAACCCCTCTAATTCATGATAATGGCTGGCGAACAGGGTGCGGCAGTGATTGATTTCGTGCAGATGCTCCAAAACCGCCCAGGCAATCGACAAACCGTCAAACGTCGCGGTACCGCGGCCAATTTCATCCAATATCACAAAAGAACGCGGCGTCGCCTGGTGCAAGATCGCCGCCGTTTCGACCATTTCGACCATGAAAGTAGACCGCCCGCGGGCGAGGTCATCCGCCGCCCCCACCCGACTGAACACGCGGTCAATCACGCCAATTTCGGCCCGGGCGGCGGGGACAAATGACCCCATCTGGGCCAAAATAGCGATCAAGGCATTTTGCCGCAAAAACGTCGATTTCCCCGCCATGTTCGGCCCCGACACCAGCCAAATCGCCGATTCGGGCGATAAATCACAATTATTGGCGATGAAATTGCCGATTTCGGGCAGGTTTTGCTCGACCACCGGATGGCGACCACCGGTAATGCGAAAGACCGGCTCTTCATATAATATCGGGCGGGTGTAATATGCCTTTACCGCAAGATCGGCCAGACCCACCAGGCAATCGACCAGGGCCAAATGCCGCGCCATTTGCACCAGGGCTTCGCTGCGGGCTTTGATCTCGGCGAGGAGATCATCAAATAATTTAAGTTCCAAGGCCAGCGATTTTTCCGCCGCGCCGCTGATGCCGCGCTCTAATTCCGCCAAAGCCGGATCGGTATAGCGCACCGCCCCGACCAGGGCCTGGCGGTGGATGAAATCTTTGCTGATTTTGTCGCTGTCTTTGGGGTTGATTTCGATGAAATAACCCAAAATGCCGTTATGTTTGATGCGCAGCGAGGAAATGCCGGTCGCCCGCACCAATTGCGCCTGGTAATCGGCGATGGCCTTGCGCGATTGGTCACGCAGCAGCACCAAACTATCCAATTCGGCGGCATAGCCCGGCGCAATAAAACCGCCATCGCGGGCGGTGATGGGCAAATCGGGGCGCAAGGCGCGTTCCAACCGATCCAATAAATCCGATTCCCGCCCCATATTTTGGCTCGCATCGGCCAATAAGGCCGGCAAGGGTGCGGTGTGGGCTGGTTGCGGTCGCAAGGCCTCGCGCACATCCAACCCGGCCAACATGGCCTGGCGAATGGCCAATAAATCGCGGGGTCCGCCGCGTCCCATGCTTAACCGTTGCAAGGGGCGTTCAACATCGGCGGCGTGTTGCAAAATTTTGCGCAACCGTTCGATCAATGCGGGCTGGAGCGTCAAAAATTCCACCGCATCAAGGCGGGTATTAATCACGGCGCGATCAAGCAAGGGCGCAACCAGCCATTGTTGCAACAATCGCGCCCCGCCCGCCGTCAGCGTGTGGTCAATCGCGGCCAATAATGATCCTTCGCGCCCGCCGGCCATGGCCCGCGTGACCTCAAGATTGCGCAGACTGGCCGGATCAATCCGCATCATCGCCTGGCGATGCGATTGGGTCAGGCGATCCAGCCTTGGTACCAGGCCTTTTTGCGTCAATTCGACATAGGCCAGCAACGCCCCCGCCGCCGCCAATTCGGCGCGGTCAAATTTGCCCAGGCCATCCAACGTGGCCAGATGGTAAAAATTTTGCAAAAGATGGCGGCCATTTTCGCTGTCAAAGCGGCTGTTCGGTTGGGGGCTAAGTTGCCCGCGCCAATCGCCCCAGAGTTCAAACAATTCCTCGCGTTGCAGCAATTTTTCAGCCAATAAAATTTCGCTGGGATGCAGCCTGGAGAGGATCGCCGATAAGTCTGATTTTATCCGCCCGGTTGGGTTATGTGCGCCTGCCTGGTCGGGAATGGCCTCAACCGCAAAAAATCCGGTCGATAAATCCAGCCAAGCCACCGCGAAATTGCCGCCCGATTCGGCGATGGCCGCCAGATAATTGGCCCGCGCGGCATCTAATAATGTATCCTCGGTCAATGTCCCCGGCGTGACGATGCGCACCACTTCGCGGCGAATGGGGGATTTGCCGCCGCGCTTTTTGGCCTCGGCCGCGTCTTCCATCTGATCACACACCGCGACTTTAAACCCAGCCCGAATCAATTTGGCGAGATAATGATCGGCGGTTTGCACCGGCACCCCGGCCAGAGGAATGTCTTTGCCATCCAATTTCCCCCGCCGCGTCAGGGTGATCGACAATGCCGCCGATGCTTTTTCCGCATCTTCAAAAAACAATTCAAAGAAATCGCCAATGCGGTAAAACAACAAATAATCGGGATATTGTTTTTTGAGCTCCAGATAATGGGCGGTGGTGCTGGTCATCGCGCCAGCGTCTTTGGGATCAGGGGAGTTTTTGAGGTCGGGTGCGGACATGGTTTTTTATAGTTTTTTCACCCGTCATTTTCAAGGGTAAGCTGCAAGAGAGCGTCATTATCCCCCAGGAGTTTTAGAGCCAAAAAAGAGAGCGTCATTATCCCCCATGAGAGTTAGAGCCAAAAAAGAGAGCGTCATTATCCCCCATGAGAGTTAGAGCCAAAAAAG
>JASGCR010000262.1:3436-3648 GCA_030054015.1 Candidatus Symbiobacter sp.
AGAGCGTCATTACCCGCAGATTTTTGCCGCGAAGCGGCATAAATCCGTCGGGTAATCCCCCAGGAGTTTTAGAGCCAAAAAAGAGAGCGTCATTACCCGCGGATTTTTGCCGCAAAGCGGGATAAATCCGTCGGGTAATCCCCCAGGAGTTTTAAGTAATAATACTCCTGGGGGATTACCCGACTCGGACTGCAAGCGGATTCCCGCTTGCA
>JASGCR010000263.1 GCA_030054015.1 Candidatus Symbiobacter sp.
GATGTGTTACCGATGTCTGTATACAAAACTGTTACCGATGTCTGTAGGCCATACAAAGCAGGAAGGGGGGGTCAGTACGACTTGTTCAGACCTTCCTTAGGAAACGGGGCATATAAACGATTTCGACTAATTTCTAATCCGCCAAGACCGCTGGAATCTTAAAGGTCACATTCTCGTTGACGCCCAGGCCGCGTTCGACCATGGCATGGGGATAAAATTTTTGGATGGTGGTGACGACGTGGCTGACCAAATCTTCGGGGGCCGAGGCACCCGCCGTGATGCCAATGGTGGTCGCGCCGGTCAACCAGTCCGGTTTTAAGTCATCCCCATCATCGATCAAATAAGAGGGAATGCCCATCTCGCTGCCAATCTCGCGCAAACGGTTCGAGTTTGAACTGGTTTGCGAGCCAATCACCAACATCACATCGACCTGGCGGGCCAATTGGCGCACCGCATCTTGGCGGTTTTGGGTGGCATAGCAAATATCGCGGGTTTCCGGCCCCTCGATCAATGGAAAACGCGCTTTTAAGACCGCGATGATGGCGCGCGTGTCATCGACCGACAAAGTGGTTTGGGTGATATAGGCCAATTGGGTCGGATCACGAACCGCCAATTTCTCAGCCTCGGCCATATTCGCCACCAACATCACCGTGCCGTCAATTTGACCAAGCGTACCGACCACTTCGGGGTGACCAGGGTGGCCGATCAAGATAATATCGCGGCCCGATTTGGCGTAACGTTGTCCCTCGGCATGGACTTTGGTGACCAGGGGACAGGTGCCGTCGATAAAAGGCAAGGCGCGAGATTTTGCCTCATTGATAACGTTGCGGGCCACGCCATGGGCGCTAAAGACGGTCATGGCACCGTCAGGCACCTCGGCCAGATCATCGACGAAAACCGCCCCTTTGTCCCGCAATCTTTGCACCACATGGCGGTTATGGACGATTTCGTGGCGCACATAAATGGGCGGGCCGAACTTCACCAAAGCCCGCTCAACGATCTCAATCGCCCGATCCACCCCGGCGCAAAATCCGCGCGGTTCGGCCAAGATAATCCGCATGATTTTCCGCCTTTTGCGGCAACGCGCCGCGCCCATTTGCGGCAACGCGCCGCCCTGGCCAACCCAAAACCTTATTTTTGGTTGGTGTTTTCCCAAACCGGCCCGGAAATCGCATTTTGGCCGGCGGGTACATTCAATTGCACCGGCGTGTCAAAGCGAATGCACGAGCCATTCAAATAGGCCCCGGCTTCAATCGACAGGATTTCGTGGTGCAAATCCCCCTCCATCCGCGCCGTGCGTACCAGGGCGATTTCCTTGGCGTAGATAATCCCGGTCACGGCTCCGCAGACCCGCACCGAATCGCCGCGGATTTCGCCCGTGATGCGGCCATGCGCCCCGATCAACACATCGCGGGCGGTGACATCGCCATCGACAATGCCATCGATTTGTACTTCGCCATCGCTTTTAATGTCGCCTTTGATCGACATATCCGCCGCAATGATTGAGGGTACATCCAAAGACGCGGTACGATTCGACCCGCCGTTCATACTGTTGGCGTGAGAGGGCGATTTTTGATGCGGCGAATTGGTCGATTTATTGGCTTTGCTGGAGAACATTGATACGTGCCTTTATAAAAGGTGCTGGATTTTGGGCATTGCCATCAATCCGTACTTCATAATGCAAATGCGGACCCTGTGCGCGTCCGGTTTGCCCCACCAAGCCGACGGTTTGGCGGGAATTGACGATGGCTCCAGGAGCCACCAATATCTTGCTCATATGAGCGTAGCGGGTTGAAATACCATATCCATGCGAAATTTCAACCATGTTCCCATATGATTCCCGCTTTCCCGCATAAACCACGCGGCCCGGGGCGGTGGCAGAGATATTTACACCAATTGGTGCGGCCATATCCAGACCTTCATGCAAGGCAGGCCTGCCGTTAAACGGATCAATGCGGCGGCCAAACCGGCTGGCGACAAAATAGGAATAACTGCCAAGGGGGGAGATCAACGGCACCGACACCAAAAATTTCTGTAAGCGGGTTAAGCGGTCAAGATTATTTGCAAGATTGGATTGGGCTTCACGCATCCCGTAACTGATACGGCCGGTATTTTGATTGTCAACCCAGGGGACAAACGGGCCACCTGTCCCCGATTTGGCACGATCGGGATTAACGGCTGGCACCATTTCGCTTAGTTTAATGCCGGTCGATGACATCAGGCTTTCGACGCTGCGAATCACCATGCGGGTTTTCTCGGATAATTGCCCGACCGCTCTTTCTTGGGCGCTGGTCATTTCTGACATGCGTCTCTCGGCCATTTTCACGCGTTCATCCATTTCGTTGCGTTCGATCATGGCGGCGCGGCGGGCATTTTGGGCATCGGTCAAAGCCGCGTTTTTATTGGCGATGTCCGATTCTAATTCTTCAATGCGCGAGCGGGTGAGGTGATATTTTTTTTCCAATTCGCCATAACGGTAAAACATCGAGGCGCGCGCCACCGTCAAATCAAGCTGTTCGTGATCGGCGCGGGCGACGATTTCTTGGTGCAAAATTTGCCCCCCCGCCGATTGGAGCGCGAGGGTGGGGCTTATGACCGGCAGATTGGCATCGATATTGGTGCCGTTTGGCCCCAGGATTTTTTCGGCGAACGCCAGGCTATCCGCCTCATCCACCAGACGTTTGGCGCGGTCAGCACTCAGCCCCCCATTTTGCAACATGCCGCGTTTTTGCGCGACCATCGCCAGGAAATAGGTACGGTAATTATCCAGGGTTTCACGCGTCGCCGCCAATTCACTTGCCATGCGGCTGACTTGGGTGGTGGCATTGTCGATTTTGCCCTGCACCGCCGTCAAAGTATCGTTTTGATCCTGGATTTTTTGCTCCGAGAAAACATAACTAATGGTAAAGAAACCCGACCACATCACCAAACACAGCAAGCCGCCGGACACAATGGCCTGGAGGCGGCTGCTCAGTTGCCAAGCGCGCATATCCATGCCCTGGCGAATGATGATTTGGCGCGGAGCAAACCATCTTTGGTATAAATATTGGAGCTGCGCTATAAAATGCTGAAATTTTTGTTGCATGTTCTTGCCGTTCCCAAGACTTTGATCAAAAAAATCCAGATTTTTTGTTCTGCGATTATTTTGACGCAAAGGATTTACAGGTTTCCACCCAATGTCGCCACGCCCTTCACCAAATGACCGAAATTCGTCCGGTGACAAAACCACCAGGCGCAAATAATTGACCCGCTCCCAAACCTTAGGGGATAACAAAAAAGCGGTTGGTACGTTAGGCTTAACTGACCATTGCCCAAGACAGAGGTTTCACATAACCTAATATCTCAAAAAAATCAAGAGAATTTAAAGGGTGAAAAAAAGAGGGGCATTCGGGTAATCCCCAGGCGTTTAAGGAACAATACTCCTGGGGGCTTTCCCCCGACCAATGTCTGTCGACATTGGCGGGGGACAGGCCCCGACTCGGACTGCAAGCGGATTCCCGCTTGCAGTCTGGTGGGTAATGACGCTTCCTTTTTGCGACTCCCTCTTTTCGGGGAATGACCTTCCTATAGGACACTCCGAACAAGTCCAGTTTTACCCCCCCTTCTTTAGAAGGGGGGGATAGTTGAGCTTAG
>JASGCR010000264.1 GCA_030054015.1 Candidatus Symbiobacter sp.
CTCTTGTCTTTTTGCGCCGCTCTTGGTCGGGCGAGACCGCCCGCTCGCAAATGCCATTTTCTTGTTTTTGACACTTATTCAAACCTTCCTTATGGAAGCCCCGGACAAGTCGAAAAAATATTTTATCAGAGGACCCCCATCATGGCAGAAATGAAAAAAATGTCAGCGAAAAATCCAAACCGCAACCGCCTGGCGACCGAAAAAAGCCTCTATTTGCGGCAACATGGCGATAATCCGGTCGATTGGTATCCGTGGGGCGATGCGGCTTTTGAGGCGGCGCGGCAACGCGGGGTGGCGGTGATGGTGTCTATCGGCTATGCCGCCTGTCATTGGTGCCATGTCATGGCCCATGAAAGTTTTGCAGATGACGATACCGCCGCCATGATCAATGCCAATTTTGTCGCGGTGAAAATTGACCGCGAAGAACGCCCCGATCTCGACAGTATTTACATGCGGGCGGTGGCGATGATGGGGGTGGATGGCGGCTGGCCGTTGACCCTGTTTGTCACGCCGGATCGGGTGCCATTTTGGGGCGGCACATATTTTCCTCCGACGCCGCGTTATGGTCGCCCGTCATTCCGGCAGGTCTTGGAAAACATTGCGGAAATTTATGCTAGCGACCCGGAACGGATTGCAACGGTGACGCAGCAAATGCAAGCGTCCTTATCCCATAAGACCGCAAAGCACCCCGGCACTCTGGCCCAAAACGCGCAAATTTCCAATCTTTCCGGCACCGAGATGTTAGCCCTTTCCGCGACGAAACTCTATCCCATCATGGATTTGGTGCATGGCGGGATTGCTGGTGCGCCCAAATTTCCCCATACCGCTTTGCTTGAATTATTTTGGTGCGATTATCTCACCCGCGGCAAAAAAAACGGCGATAAAACCCACCATGATGTGGTGACGCGCAGTTTGGATAAAATTTGCGCCGGAGGGATTTATGATCACCTGGGCGGCGGCTTTGCCCGCTATGCCACGGATGAGCGTTGGCTGGTGCCGCATTTCGAGAAAATGTTGTATGACAATGCGCAGTTGGTGTCGCTCTTGACCCAACTGTGGCAAGCGACCCAATCCCCCATTTACGCCGCCCGCATTGCCGACACGATAGACTGGCTGCAACGCGAGATGTTGGTGAGGGATGAGGCGGGAACGGCAATTGGTTTGGCGGCATCGTTGGATGCGGATTCCATGGGTGGTGACGGGCATTCACATGAAGGCGCGTTTTATGTGTGGGATAAAGCCGAGATTGATGAAATCTTGGGGATTGATGCCGCCGAATTTTCTACCCTCTATGATGTTACCGCCAAGGGCAATTGGGAAGGCCGCAATATTTTGAATCTGTTGGCGAGCGATGCGACCCTGATCAGCGAGCCAATTTTCCAACAGAAATTAGCGATATTACGGGAAAAATTGCGGGTGCGACGGGATGCGCGTCCGCGCCCGCTCCGCGATGACAAAATTCTGGCCGATTGGAATGGCCTGGCGATAGCTGCCTTGGTGCGGGCTGGATTGGCCTTTGAACGCCAGGATTGGTTGGCGTTGGCTGCCAATTTGTGGCACCAGGTACGCGACAAATTGCGCTGGCCTGGGGCATCTGATTCCCGCCGCCTCGCCCATAGTTATGCTGGTGGACGTGCCGCTCATCCGGCCAGCCTCGATGATTATGCGTTTTTAATTCTGGCTTCGTTGGAATTGTACCAAGCCACTGAAAATCCAGAATATTTACACGCCGCCGAACAATGGGTACAGACGGTGCGGGATCATTATGCCGATCCGGAAAATGGCGGATATTTCTTTGCCGCCGATGACACGCGCGACATTTTTATGCGGCCAAAAATAACCGACGATAACGCGACAAAATCGGGTCAAGCCGCGATGGCCGATATTTTTGTCACGCTTTTTTATCTGACCGGACGCGATGAATATCGTGATCATGCTGAAAGCTTGATCGCCGCCCTTCGCCCCGCATGGCAGCGCAATATTTTGGGTTTGGCGGGGATGTGTCTGGCGGCGGCGCGGCTTGACCAAATGGTACAGATTTTTGTGGCGGGCGCGCGTTCCGACCCGCAATTTCAAGCATTTTGGCGGGTTGCCAACCAGGCCGCATTGCCGCATCGTATCCTGGTACCGCAAGCGGCCGTCACGGCGACATCAGCCCCATTTTACGGCAAAACCACGTTGGCGGGCGAGGTCACGGCCTATGTTTGCGTGGGACAAAAATGTTCGCTGCCGCTTCATTCGGCGGAGGCATTGGCGGAATTTCTGGCGGAATTGTGATTGAATGGCCTCACCAAACAAAGCGCGGCAAGATACCGGTGGGAATGGCCTGGCGGTCGTGGCAATAAGCCCTCACCAGCTCCAAAGGCGGCATGTGGCGCAATTCGGCATCAAAACCATGCGCGGCGAAATCCTGGCCATGAATGCCGCCCAAAACGAAAAAACTGTCAATTTTGGCGGAATTGGCCCCGGTAATATCGGTCGCCAAGCCATCGCCAATTGCGGCAATGCGCAATTTTTGGGGGGCAATTTCTTCCAACCACAGCGAATCATGCGGTGCCGCAAACATTGTTTCACGTGAAACATTTTTCTCCGCCCCTATCGCGTCACGACGATTCGGAGCCGTGACAAGGCCGCGTGCGACCAAAGACTCCGCGGCACGACGAAAGGCCGATTGATAAATCGACAGATGCGGTTTGCCGTGATAACGCACCTCTCCCCCCAATTCTAAATAACGTGCCGCCATAGAACCGGCACAATATTGGATCACGCCGTCATGGATGACGATAATATCGGGGTTGGCGCAAATCATGGGTAGATCAAATTGGCGGGCTTGTCGAAGCAAATTCTCGTAATCCGCCAGGGTTTCGTTGGATTCCATCCCGGTGGCCAGCACCACATCCGCCGCCTCCAAATGCGCCACTTGGCGACCCTGAATCCCGACCACCATAGCCGAATCTTTCATCGGGCCAAGCAAATAAATATTTTCGCCCAAATTGCGGTACCAGGGATCGCTGCGGTCACGCAAATGCTCCCACACTTCTTGGCCGGAGGTTTGGATAAAATCGTAATATTGTTGGGAGAAACCTAATTTATCGAGAACCGGATATACTTCAAACGAAGGCCTGGGCGCGTTCGATAATAATATCACCACTTTGCCGGCCTGGTGCAGTTGGCGCATGGCCTCGATAGCCCCAGCATAGGCGGTGCTGCCATCATGCAGCACCCCCCAAATATCAAGCAAAAAAGCATCATATTGCTGGTAAAATTCACGGACGCCTGGAAAATATTGCATATTTTTTTTAACCTTAATTTTATTCGACCTGTTTTTACAATGTTCATCAATAGGAAGGATTGATTAAGTAGTAGGAGTGTCATTCTGAACGTCGCCGCGCTTGTCTTTTGCGATAGCAAAAGACTTAGCAAGGCAAGTGAAGAATCCAGAAAAATTCAGAAAATTCAACGGTTTCTGGCTTTTCTGGATTCTTCGGTAAGAATGCTTAACCGCGCTAAAGCGCGGAGCATTCTAACCTCAGAATGACACTCTTAGGACTTATTCAGACCTTCCATTAGGAAGCACTGAATAAGTCCTAAAAATCCCAAAACCACCGCGCCGTCCGCGAAGCGGGGCGCA
>JASGCR010000018.1 GCA_030054015.1 Candidatus Symbiobacter sp.
TTCCTAAGCAGGAAGGGGGGGTCATAATCAGAATTCTTTAGGAAACGGGGTATAATATTCTTCGGCTTTGGACTCGCCAAAATTTTCACGCGAATAGCGGTAGACTCCCAACAAATCATTTTCCGCATCAAATGAAAAACTATACCCGCTCACGCAACGAATCCGCTTCGGGCTATGGTCAGGATTTCATCTGCCGAGCGCGGACTGCGACCCGAGGCCAGTCCCTTCGCCAATTCACGGTCTAATTCTGCCGATTGCGTTGCACGATTTTGATCTTGACGCACGAGGTCGAGCAAGAAATCGACCGTTCGGGCGAAATTACCCTCTTTGGCACGTGACTGCGCCCACATCATCAGATCGTCCGGCATTTCCAATGAAAGATTTGTCATGGTGGCGACACTCAAATGATTTGCGTTTGATTAAACACGTGATTCAATCATACCGTAAAGATGCCCAAAAAACAACCAAAATTCTTTGCTCACACATTAAACCGGAAATGGAAAATATCGCCATCTTGAACGAGATATTCCTTGCCTTCCAGCCGCATTTTGCCGGCTTCCTTGGCGGCAGCCTCGCCGCCGCAACTGACGAAATCCTGGTACGAAATGGTCTCGGCGCGGATGAACCCTTTTTCAAAATCAGTGTGGATGGCACCGGCGGCCTGGGGGGCCAGCGACCCCTGGGTCACCGTCCAGGCGTGGGCTTCCTTTGGCCCGATGGTGAAAAACGTCAATAAGCCCAATAAATGATAACCCGCGTGAATGACCCGCGCCAGGCCGGGCTCGGACAACCCCAAATCGGCCAAAAACGCAGCCTTATCCTCGGTACCCAATGTCGCTATTTCGGCCTCGATATTGGCCGAGATGACGACGCATTGGCTGCCCTCGGATTTGGCTTTGGCGGCGACTTTGGCGGAAAAATCATTGCCGGATTTGGCATCATTCTCGGCGACATTGGCGACGTACAAAACCGGCTTGGCGGTAATCAGATTCAAACTTTTCCACAATTTTTGTTGGTCGGGCGCGATGTGTTGGGCGGCGTTGCGGGCTGGCCTTCCGGCATTTAATTCCGCCAAAGCCTGGTCAACCAATTCCAACAGAGCGAGCGATTCTTTGTCGCCGCCTTTGGCTTTTTTCGCCAAATTGGTTTGGCGTTTTTCCAGCCCCTCTAAATCGGCGAGCAGCAACTCGGTTTCGACAATTTCGGCATCGCGGATGGGGTCAACCCCGCCCATCACATGGGTGACATCGCCATCGATAAAACAACGCAAAACATGGACAATCGCGTCGGTTTCACGGATATTGCCGAGAAATTGATTGCCGAGTCCCTCGCCTTTGGACGCGCCGCGCACCAGCCCGGCAATATCGACAAATTCCAATTGCGTCGGGATAATTTTGGCCGAATGCGCCAATGCGGCCAATTTGTCCAACCGCGCATCCGGCACCGCCACCCGCCCAATATTGGGGTCGATGGTACAGAACGGGTAATTGGCCGCCTCGGCCGCTTGGGTTTCGGTTAAGGCGTTGAATAAAGTGGATTTTCCCACATTTGGTAAGCCCACAATGCCACAATTAAACCCCATATTGCCGTACCCCTTTGTCCCAAAGATGATGCCACCCCAAAATGACTGCGGGCAAAATTGCACAAAAACCAAATCGAAACAAGCTTTGCCGCGCGACCTCAAGAGCGTCATTCCCCGCCGCCGCTTGGCGGTCGGGTAATCCCCCAGGAGTATTATAGGCAAAAAAAAGAGCGTCATTACCCGCCGCCGCTTGGCGGTCGGGTAATCCCCCAGGAGTATTGTGGCAATAATACGCCTGGTGGGTAATGACGCTCTTTTTTTTGACATTCCCTTTTTTGACGCTCTTTAAGTTGCTTTTTACTTGCAGTTTCTTGTCATGATTGGTAAACATAACGGATAAAATTTCCTTGCTGTTTGGCACCTTATGTAAAGGTCATGCTTATGGATATGTCAAAATTTCACTCCCAACATATGGATGCGGCGACGCAGCTTACCGCGCTCGAAGGAATTTTAGGCAAAGGCCAAATCGATCCGGTTGAGGCGTCCGAGGCCTTGATCGTTTTGGCATCGCGGTTGAATTTCCATCTCTCGATGGAAGATAAATTTTTATATCCCAAGGCGGCGCAATCGCATGATGCCGAATTGCGTGATTTGGCGCAAAAAATGCAGACCGAAATGGCGGGATTGTCCGAAGAATTCACCCGCTATGTCAAAAAATGGTCGCCCAACGAGATCAAAGCCGATACCCAGGAATTTGTTTCCCATTCCCATCGCGTGGTTAATGCCCTCAAAGACCGCATTCACCGCGAAGAAAATTTTTTCTACCCGATGGTACAGGCGAAATTGTAAACCGTTACAACCTTGCATTAATGCGGTTGCGCAAGAACACCAGGCTGTCAATGGCAAATTGCTGCGCCGGGGCCGAAGCCAAAGCTGCCCCAATCTGGGCTGTCAGTGGCTCGTTGGGATAATAAACCAGGCGGTATTGGTCAAGCGTGGGGGCCGAGGCCACGACATATTTGCCTGGCCCCATCATGTCTTTGTTGTTGCCCCCCAGCCAATGATGAAAAAAATCAGCGACATAGATTTTGCCCTCATCATCCAAAACCGTCCAGGCATGAAAGCCATTTTTAAGGCTGGAGTGATCGGGGGCGGGGGGCAGCCCGTAAAAACTTTCGGGATTGCGGCGGGACATCACCATTAATCCGCCCAAACTAATCCCAATTTTAACTTGCAACAAAGATTCGAGCAAATAAGCCAAACTGCCCGCATAAAGCAAAACCGTATTGGCATCTTGATTGACCACCATGGGAAAGCCCGCCAGATCAAGTTTCTCGCCCGCTTTACGTTCGATCATGGTGGCCAGGCTGGCGTGAATATCCAGCCAATTCGGTAAATCCCGAAATCCTAATTTGCGCATATTGGGTACATGCGGGCGCAATTGCATAAATTGCACATCGCATAATCCCGCGCCATCTGGGGTCATACCTGGGGTAATATCGAACAATTTCTTCCTCGTACATTAAGAAATGCTTAGGACTGTGCCATAATGGGATTAGACTTGACAAGTTGTATATTGTCAAGTCTAACACAAGAAAATCGCACGCGGGATTTTTTGGCATGGATGGCAATGGATTACGTTGGCAAAAATAATTTTCCTTTGACCCTTCAGCTTGGTGAAAGCGGGGGCGATGGCGGGGGCGGGGGCGTGAGCAGAATCGCGGCGGCGGACTGGCATCGCTGCGCCGGTACTGAAAAAAATCCATTTTTACGCCATGAGTTTCTGACGGCGTTAGAGGAATCCGGTTCGGTTGGTGGCGCAACGGGCTGGCACCCGCTGCCGCTCATTGGACGCGATGGACAGGGCAAAATTATTGCCGTGGCCCCGCTTTATGGCAAAGACCATTCTTATGGCGAATATGTGTTCGACCAACCCTGGGCGGCGGCCTTTGCCCAGGCGGGCGGGGCCTATTATCCCAAATTACAGATGGCCGTGCCGTTTACGCCGGTGGCCGGGCCGCGCTTCCTGGTCGCCGCCGATGCGCCGCCTGGGGTGCGCGATGGGTTGGTGCGCGGGTTAAAGATGCTCTGTCACGACCAGGGGTACTCTGGTGTTCATGCCACCTTTGTGGCCAGGGATTGCGGGGATGAGGCCGCGTTTTTGGCGGCGGGATTTCTGCCGCGTTACGATTATCAATTTCATTGGCATAACCCTGGATACGAGGATTTTGACGGGTTTTTGGCGGCATTGAACCACCGCAAACGCAAAGCCATCAAAAAAGAACGCGCCGCGGCGACGCAATTGGGATTGGACATCGTCACCCTGGTGGGCGATGCGATTAAACCGCATCATTGGGACGGGTTTTACCGTTGTTACCGCGCGACATCGGGCCGCAAATGGGGCAATGCCTATTTAACCCGCGATTTTTTCACCCGCATTGGCGAGACCATGAAACATGACATTGTCTTGATTTTGGCGATGGAGGGTGCGCAAGTGGTAGGTGGCGCGATCAATTTCCGCGGCGGAGATGTTTTATACGGCCGCAATTGGGGCTGTTTGGCGGAAATCCCGTTTCTGCATTTTGAATGTTGTTATTACCGCGCGATTGAGTTTGCGATTGAGCATGGATTATCACGGGTTGAAGCCGGCGCCCAGGGATTGCACAAAATCAAACGTGGCTATCTGCCCAGCCGCACCCAAAGTTTCCATTATTTGGCGCACCCCGGTTTGGCGCGGGCGGTGGGCGAATTTTTGGATCACGAAAGGCGAGGGATTGAGGAAAATATCTCCGCCCTCATGCAGGAATCGCCGTTTCGGGAGGGGGGATAAAATCCGAATTTGGGATATTTTATATTTTTTGGTAATTTTTAACAATGAAACGCAACCCGCTCTATGGAATTTTGCATGAGTCACTAACCAATGCTCGTATTGGGAAGAACATGACGCAATTACAAATTGCCAATTGCCTGAACCGGCCCCAATCCTTTGTTTCAAAGTATGAATCTGGTGAAAGGCGTTTGGACGTCATTGAGTTCTTAATGGTATGCGAGATTTTAGCAATTGATCCCGAAGCGGTCATTAAGGAACTTAAAATTGCCGCCAATAAATCAACCTAACATTTTAGAGCGATGGGGAATTACCATCGAACAACTCACCGAACTTGTAGATCAGAACCCAAGTTTGCGTGGTATCTTGTTAGGTTATGTTGCCGAAACAAAATTTCGGGATTTATGCCTCAACCATCCTCTGATCACTGATCTGGGGAAAGGGGACGACCATGACCGTCGCCAAAAAGGGGATCGAAAAATTCGCTATAAGGACAGAGAATTTATCGTTGAAGTCAAAAGCTTACAAACCAAAACATGTACAAACCTAGAAGGAGAGAAGTGGGTTGGAAAGGCACAAGTAGATGGATCAGATCGAAGGATCGTCACCTTTTCTGATGGCACACAGCTTAATACGACTTTATTGTTAAAAGGACAATTTGATATTTTGGCTATCAATTGCTTTGCGTTTGGCAACCGGTGGAGATTTATTTTTTGTAAAAACGAGGATTTGCCAAATTCAAATTTTAAAAAATATGCCCCAGAGCAGCATAAGTCACTTATTGCTTCTTTGGTAACGGTCAACTGGCCTCCGGCTCCGCCCTTCACCGATAACTTGATTCAATTAATGGAAAGTTTTTTTAGGGACAAATACAAATAAACTCAATCATCCTCTCATAGAAGATAATTTTTTACCCTTTGGCACCTTAATAAATACCAAGAAATAACTGTGATTTTTTCTGGCATGAACTTGTTTAATCAATCTGGAAACCGAGGCTTTATTCTGCCTCATCACCACAAATAAGTCCTTGGTATAAAAACCAATCTCTTGGAAATAGTTTATGATTTCAACATGCGTAAGCCATTGGCGATTTGCCGACACTTCGTCTTGGCATTTTACGATTGCTACGCCATTTTCTTTTAATACACGCAACGCCTCTCTCCCGGCTTTGCAATATAAGTCTGTTACCGCCGCGTGCCATTTTGGACCATCGCCATTTTGTTCGTTACCGTTTGAGTAATAATTCCTGAAACTTATATGCGAGCCACCGCCAGCTTTGTGCAATTTTTCTGACCGAAGCAAGCCTTCCATGTAGGGGGGATCAATAACAATGGCATCAAATGAGGCATCATCATAAGGCAAGGCGCGACAATCTATCCCTTCAGCAATATCCGAGGTAACAAGATGATATTGCCTGCGATCAACGTTTTTCCAGAACACCCCCGTCCCATAGGTAACATCCGCAATTTTGGCACCTATTGGTACATGCAGCGCAAGTATTTGTGGAAAAACTTCTGCATTTCCACAATTATGCGCGGACATAACGACATTGCTGGTTGAAATTCCGCCTTGGATGCGTTTTTTTGACGATAATGTTTGCTGAAAGAGCGGAATTTGGCTGTAACTTTTTTCCATAGTTCACAGAATATCCTATTTTCGGATAATAGCAAGAAATTTTTTAAAAGGAATGACCTTACCCTGATATTTTCTGTAATGGTTGACCCCTCACCGCTTCCTTTTCCAGGTAAACAGCGACGTCGCCACGTAATTCCAGCCCAGCCCGACCAAGGCCCCGGCCATGGCCGACAGCCACCACCCGCCATCATACTGGCTAAAGATGCGCGTGGCGATGCCGACATTGGCGACTCCGCCCAGGCCGCACACCACCATAAAACTCACCAAGCCGCGCAGCCAGGCCGCCCCCCGCAATCTCTGATCGCGGTAGGTAAAGCGGTTGTTCAAACTGTAATTATAAATCATGGCCAACAAAGTGGCAAAGATTTGCGAGGACTCAAACACCAGGCCCAACGCATATTCGGCGGTAAACAAGGCGGCAAGATGCACCAACAAACCCGACGCGCCCACCAGCATAAACATGATAAACCGCAACGACACCAAGCCGCGCGAGGCTTTGTCCGCCAATAATGCCAGATATTCGGTCACCACCGCCGAATCCAATTTCGACTCGCCAAATAGGCGGTCCCGAAATTGATAGCCAAATTCGCGGATGCGGAGCGGGGTGGGCGACGAGGCAATCACATCCAGCAAAATCTTAAACCCTATGGCCGAGACATGCCGCACCGCGGGTTCAAAGGCCGCGCGGCTGATCAAGAAAAACCCACTCATGGGGTCGCTGAGCTTGGTTTTGAGGACAATCCGCGCCAAATGGGCGGCAAATTCGCTGACAAAACTGCGATAACGGCTGAAACTATCGGCATTGCCGCCATCGACATAGCGGCTGCCCACCGCCAAATCGATGTTTCCCGCTTTAACCGATGCCAACATGTCGCGCAATTTGCTGACATCATGCTGCAAATCGGCATCGGTGACGGCGATATAGGGGGCAAAGCCGGACAAGGCCCCCTCGATACAGGCCGAGGCCAAACCCCGCCGCCCGATCCGGTGAATCATCCGCACCCGTGAATCTTGGGCGGCCAGGGCGGCGATCTCGGCGCGGGTGGCATCCTTGGAATCATCATCGACAAACACCACTTCCCAGGCGATACCGCTGAGGGCTTCGTCTAAAGCGCTCACCACCAGGGCGATATTTCCCGCTTCGTTCAAAGTGGGGACAATTACGGTTAATTCGGGCGGGTTATTTGGGGTCATTACTGTGATCGCTTGTTGGTCTATGGCGGCGCATTGTGAACGGCCTTATTGATTTAAGCAATAATTGTTTTTGTCATACGCATTGGCCCAGGGGTAATGGCGAAACAAATGCGAATTTTTGCCGCCGCTTGCCAAAATGGGATTGGGCTGGAAATGATGGGTTTTCCGATTGCCCGCGCCATCATCGGTGACAAAAATCGATTCGCCGCGCCATTCCGGCGGCCATGCTGATGCGCCCATGCGCTCGGGATCAAAGCACAGCACGAGCAACCTGTCCCTGCCCTGGGAGGTGTCCTGGGAGGTACCCTGGGAGGTGTCCTGGGGCGTGATCTTAAAACCAGGGGAGTTTCCGTCATAAACCCCGCTTATATATTGAATATCCAAGGGAAAGTGACGCGGCGCGGTTGTCATCAATAGCCCCCGCAACGTGGCAAATGTCGCATCCTGGGGGGTTGGGCTGTTGATCACGACCGCCAGGCGGTCGCCAGCTTGCAACCAGGGTTTGATCGTCGTGGCGATGTTCCAGAGAATCGGGCGCGGCATTTGCAAATCATAGCGCACACGCCGCAAGTCAATTATCGGCAAAATGATAAAGCCGGCAACCAATAACCGCCCCATAATTTTCCCGATTCCGGTTCCGATTCCGATTCCGGTTCCGATTCCGGTTCCGGTCCCTGTCCCTGGCCAACGCGCCGCCAAGCGCGATGGCAACAGGTGCGATGGAAACAGGCGCGATGGCAACAGGCGGGGCGGAAAATATTTTATCGCCAATAAGACACTGCAGATTTCCGCCACCAACACCAAATGCGAATTATAACGATAAAAAGATTTGGTTTTTCCCGCATCGGCACCAAAAACCCCTAATTTGTCATTGACCGCGAGATACAGAATCATCAACGCGATTTGCCATAAAATCACCGCCATGGCGGTGGCAACAACCAAAGGCGGCAGCAATGAAAACGAGGGAATTTGGCGGCGGCGTTGGGGTTGCCAGATGTAAACACCCGCCAAAACGATCAACCCCAGATACACCGCAAACATAAACGGCCGAGTGGCAATGACCAGCATCTCCCCCTGTAAAATGGCGGGAATGCGGGAAAAATCCCATTGCGCCAGGGGCAGGGTACCCAGCTCGCCTTGGGTAAAATGGCTTTTAACGAACACCCGCCACCCGCCCCACAAGAATAACGGCGGCAATGACGCCAGAACCAACCGCCGCAAAAATACGCGCTTGGCGGCATAATTTGGCAATAATATCAACCCGGCACACGCCAACCCGCCCCACAGAGCGAAAAACAACGCCGCATTCGATTGGCGGATATTGATAAAGGCGGCGGCGATCAACCCCACCGCGACTATATTGGGACGCAAATTCTGGCCGAACCAACCCACTCCCAACCAAACCAGCCAAGCCGCCAACACCATCGTGGCGGGCTCGCCATAATCGCCCAGGTTTAACTCCAGGCGAAACCCCGGGCTTAAGGCGGTGGCGATGATGATCCCGGCCGCGATATGAACAAATTTAAGCGGCGACGCGTCAGCACCGGCCCCCCCCCACCCCCGCGCGGCCAAAATCCGCGCCAAACTGAGGCCAAACAAAGCCTGCCAGCCCATATTCGCCAATGTCATCGCCGCCACCGGATACTCCGGCATCCAAAACCCGATCAGATACCCGACCAATTGGGTGTTATAGGGCAGTGCCGGAAACACTGAGGGTGTCGCCGCATCGTCGCCGCGCGGAAATGTGCCAAAATCCCACAAATATTGCGCATTGGGCAGCAAATTCAAAAACGTGTCCCAATGGGATGGCCGCCAACTCGCCATCAGCAGCAATAACGGCAGCATCAGTAAGGTTAACCGGCCCATCACCGCCCAATCGGTTTTTGTCGGTCTCAGGCCAGGCCAGGCCTGCATCCCCCACGCCAGCACCGCCAGCCCCAAAGCCGGAATCCACAACGGATAAATGAAAAAAACGCCCCAAAATGTCAGAATAATCGCCGCGGCCCCCCACCCCACCGCGACCGCAATTTCGATCGGCACTGCCGCGCCGGTCATTTGGCTGATCCCCTGCCCCAACCACATGAAATGAGCCAACAGGACCAACATCGCCGCCACCGTCACGCATTGCATCGCGCTGGGGACCAGGTCATAACTCGCTTGCAGTAAAAACATTTTTTTCTTTTAGCCCCCCTTCCTAAAACAGCATATCACCCCCTAATTTACATTAAAGGCGCGTCGCATGAAAAGGCAAAAATTTTGTGCTGCCGGACTCAGGCCGTGCTGTTTGGCCCAGACCAACCCAATATCCATGGTCGGGATGGCGGTGACCAATTCGCGTTTTTCAATATGCTGCCCATCCAGCGAATAGGGGCGATAGACCATATCCGATAAGATCGTCACCCCCACCCCATTGGCGACCAAGCCGCGCACCGCCTCGACCGAATGGGTGCTAAAAATAATATTCGGTTTGACCTGATGGGCATCCCAATAACGCAAAGCGGTGTGCCGCGCCTCATCAACTTCGAGCATGATAAAGGGTTCATCCACCAAATCATGCAAAGTGATCTTGTCATAGGCGCGCAATCTGTGATTGGCGGCCAACCACAAATGGCGCGGCGATTGCAATAATTTTTGATAAGCCAGCACGTCTTGATGCTGTAAATTTGACACCAAAACCACCGCCACATCCAAATCACCGGCGATTAATCGCTTTTCAATCAGATCGCGCGGGCTTTCCTCGACCACGAGATCGAGATTGGGCGATTGTTGCAAAAACTGGGCATGAAACAGCGAGAAAAAATAACCCGCCACCGTATAGGTCACGCCAATCCGCAACGTGCCGGTTAAATTGCGCCCCAAGGTCAGGGGGGCGTGAATCGCCTCATCCACCGAGATCAAAGCCGTCCGCGCCCGCGCCAAAAACAACGCGCCCTCGGCTGTGATGCGGAGGCCATTGGGGGTGCGGTCGAATAATTTGACCCGCAAATCGGACTCCAATCCCTGGATCGCCGCCGTGACGGCGGATTGCGAGACATTTAAGTCATGGGCGGCTTTGGAGACCTGGCCGCTATCGGCAGCCCGCACAAAATAGCGCATTTGACGCAGAGTGATCTTCATGGCTTGGTTGCGCTTTCGCTTGGGGTTTTGCCCGCGACCGGTATCTGAATTTCAGATAGTTAAGCTTAAAATTTCCGATTTTACAATAGGGTGAATAAGCGGTAAATTATATGGGATGTGACGAGTACTTCTGACCCCCCCTTCCTGCTTAGGAAGGGGGGGATAGAAAAGCGAGGCGAGTGCTTACGAGCCGTCGCTTTTCTTGGGGGGGTTGGTGTAAAATATTGATTTTGATTATATTTTTATCATCACCAACCCCCCCTAGCTCCGCTAAGGGCTTCGCCCTAAGCGTCGCTTTCCCCCCCTTCCTAAGCAGGAAGGGGGGGTCATGATACGGAGTTCTTTGGGAAACAGAGTATATTCAGACCTTCCCTAATCAAAAATTTTTGTACCGCTCACATAGACCCTTATGGCGTATCAGACGATGAACCATCCCACCGTGATCACCCAAACAGGCGGCAAAAAAACCATCAATTGCGATATGGGCGAGGGGTTTTCGCTCTATCACAGTGCGGATGATGAGGCGATTATGCCCTATATTACCCTGGCCAATATCGCCTGTGGCTTTCATGCGGGGGATTTTAACCATATGCGGAAAACGGTACGCCTGGCCAAGCAATTTAACGTTTTGGCTGGGGCGCATCCCTCATTGCCGGATTTGCAAGGCTTTGGCCGCCGCGAAATGAAAATGGAGCGGGACGAACTGGCCAATTGCTTGATCTACCAGGTCGGGGCCTTGGTCGGCATGTTACAGGCCGAGGGGTTAAGGCTGAACCACATTAAACCCCACGGGGCCTTGTTCGGCATGGCGACCCGCCACCGCCACGTGGCCGAAGCCGTCGCCGATGCGGCGGTGGTGTTTGGGGTGCCGGTGATTGGCATGGAGGGCAGCCTCCACCAAACGGTTTACCAGGAACGGGGCGTTAGCTTAATCCCGGAATATTACTGCGATTTGGATTATGATGATGAGGGCATGATCATGATCAGCCGCATCCACGACAAGAAAGACACCGCCAGGGCGGCCCAACAAACCCTGACGGCCTTACGCGATGGCTATGCCGAGGCCAAATCGGGCAAAAAATTTACCCTCAAGGCCGACACCGTCTGCGTCCATTCCGACAGCCCCAACTCGGTCGAAGTGGCGAAGGCGGTCTATCACAAATTGCGCGAGAACGGATTATTGGCGGTTTCTTAGACAGTTATACTCCGTGTTCTAAAGAATTCGTACGACGACCCCCCCTTCCTGCTTAGGAAGGGGGGGATAGAAAAGCCAGAATTTTTGTCAAAAAATTCTAGGCTTTTCTTGGGGGGGTTGGTGCAATATGTTGATTCTATTAATAGATTCTTAACATCACCAACCCCCCCTAGCTCAGCTAAGGGCTTCGCCCTAAGCTGAGCTTTCCCCCCCTTCCTAAGCAGGAAGGGGGGGTCGTAATAGAGATTCTTTGGGAATCAGAGTATAAACCAAATGGCGATGACCAGCACGTTGTTTAACCTTAAAGCGAGAATGTACCATGACAGCGACCATCAAAGCCCCCATTCCTGGCACGTTTTATCGGCAACCCGCCCCAGGCGATCCCCCGTTCAAAGATGTCGGCGACACTGTCGCGGTCGGGGAGGTGATCGGCCTCATCGAAGTGATGAAAAGTTTTTTTGACGTAAAGTCAAAGGTGAGCGGCAAAATCACCGCCTTCCTGGTCGAAAATGAGGCCCCGGTCACGGCGGGTGAGGATTTGGTGACACTTGCGGATTAACCCGCGCTCTTGTTCAATAACCCAGGTATCATCGCCATGAAGAAAATTTTGGTCGCCAATCGGGGAGAAATCGCAGTGCGGATTATTCGCGCCGCCCGTGAACTTGGCCTGAAAACGGTGCAAGTCTATTCTCCGGCTGACCGCGACATGCTGGCGGCCTCCTTGGCCGATGAAGCGATCTGTTTGGGCGATGCCAGCCAGGGCAGTTCCGCCGCCAAAACTTATTTGCACATCCCCCATATATTGGCCGCCGCCGCCCAAAGCGGGGCCGATGCGGTGCATCCGGGCTATGGGTTTCTCTCTGAAAATGCCGCATTTTCGGCGCAAGTGGCGGCGGCGGGACTTATTTTTATCGGCCCCGATGCCGCCACCATCAATTTGATGGGCGACAAAGTGGCCGCCCGCCAATCCGCCCGCGCGGCCGGACTCGCCACGGTGCCGGGCAGTGCCGGTCGCATCGACTCCGTCGCCCAAGCCCAAAGCCTGGCCGCAGAATTTGGCTATCCCATTTTAATCAAAGCGGCGGCGGGGGGCGGCGGGCGCGGTATTCGTTTGGTCGCAACGCCCGAAGAATTGCCGCGCCAGATTCAACAAGCCAGCCAAGAAGCCCAGGCCGCGTTTGGCGATGGCGGCCTCTATATCGAGAAATTTATCCGCCAGGCCCGCCATATCGAGGTGCAAATTCTCGGCGATGGTCAGCGCGCCCTGCATGTGTTTGAACGCGAATGCTCCCTGCAAAGACGGCGACAAAAAATTTGGGAAGAAGCCCCGTCGGCGCGGCTCAGCCCGCTTTTACGGCAAAAATTCTATGATGCGGCGGTGCGCCTGGCCGAATCCGTGCGGTACAAAGGGGCCGGCACGATGGAATTCCTGTTTGATGACGAAAGCGAGCAATTTTATTTCATCGAAATGAACACCCGCATCCAAGTCGAACATCCGGTCAGCGAAATGATCAGCGGCATTGATTTGGTGCGGGGCATGATCCGCATTGCGGCGGGCGAATCGCTGCCCCAAGCCCAAAGCGACATCAAAGCCCAAGGCCATGCCATTGAAATTCGCCTCAATGCCGAAGACCCGTGCGAAAATTTTATGCCCTCGCCCGGCACCATCACCCAATTGCGCATTCCGGGCGGCCCCGGCGTGCGGTTTGACAGTTTTATCTATGACCAGGCCGTGATTCCGCCCTTTTACGATTCACTGCTCGGCAAATTGATTGTCCATGATGGGGATCGCCCCCAATGTTTGGCGCGTTTGCGCCGGGCCTTGGGCGAGTTGCGCATTGGCGGCGTGGCGACCACCCAGGCCTTGCATCTGACTTTGCTCGACGACCCGGACGTGCAACAAAATCGCGTCAGCACCAACTGGCTTGAAACCTGGCTGCCCCACCACCAGGCGCAATTGTCCGACCAAGCCAGTGCCTTACACGCAAAATTATCCCCCCTTGCCGCGAAAGGAAATTTACCATGAACCCAGCCCTCACCACCCGCTATTCCTTTGGCGGCGACGAGCATATCTTTGTCGAAATTGGTCACGAAATGTCGCTGGAGGCGTTTTTTCTCGGTCTGTCCATCACCAAGGGCTTGTCCGAGGCCAGAATTAAAGGCGTGACCGAGATTTGCCCCGCCAATGCCTCGTTTCAAGTCAAATATGATCCCGACATCATCTCCCCGCGTGACCTGCAGCGCGAAATCAAGGCCATCGAAGCCGGGGCCAAAAGAATCGCCGCCAGTTCCACCGAGGCCACCATGCTGCCAACCCGCATCATCGAGATTCCGGTGCTGTATAATGATCCCTGGACGCATGAGACGTTGATGCGATTCCGCGAACGCCACCAAGAACCCAGCCTGACCGACCTCGAATATGCCGCCAAGATTAACCAATTGGGCTCGGTTGATCAGTTTATCACAGCCCATAGCGGCACCCCCTGGTTCGTGACCATGGTTGGATTTGTCGCTGGCCTGCCTTTTCTCTATCAAATGGTCGAACGACCTAAACAATTGCAGGCCCCGAAATATCTCCGCCCGCGCACCGACACGCCAAAATTGACCATCGGTCATGGCGGCTGTTTTAGCTGTATTTACTCGGTGCGGGGGGCGGGCGGTTATCAAATGTTTGGCATCACACCGGTACCCATTTACGATCCGCAGCAAAAAATTTCCTATTTACGAGAGTTTATGGTGCTGTTTCGCCCCGGCGACATCGTCAAATGGCGGGCGGTAGGCCGCGAGGAATATGACGAGATCGAACGCAAAATTGGCGAAAATCGCTACCAACCTTTGATGCGTCCGGTCACATTTTCGATGCGTGATTTTAACCTAAATCACGTCGCTTATACCAAAAAAATTGAGGGAGAGCTTTATGGGAATTAACATCCTCGAACCTGGATTATCGACCACGGTGCAAGATTTGGGGCGGCCAGGTTATTACCATATTGGCATCCCGCTCTCCGGCTCGATGGATCGGTACAGTCATCACGCCGGCAATTTGCTGGTCGGCAATGATGTCAACGCGGCCCTGTTGGAATTTACCTTTATGGGGCCTAAATTGGAATTTACCCGTGACACGGTCATCGCCCTCACCGGAGCCAGCATGAGCATCCTGGTCAATGAGGTGGAACATGATGGCTGGCAGGCCATTCCGGTCAAAGCCGGGGATGTCGTCTCGTTTGGCTTTTTGATCGATGGGGCGCGGGCCTATTTAGCCATAGCGGGCGGGATTGATGTGCCTGTTGTGTTGGGCAGCCGGTCAACCTATACGCTGGGGGCCTTGGGCGGTCACCAGGGGCGCAAATTGGAGGCGGGCGACAGCTTGCCTTTGGGCCCTCCCCAGGGCGGCAAGGTGCGTTTGGGGAAAATCCTGCGCCCCGATTTGCGTCAGGAACTGCCCAAAAATGTCAAATTGCGCCTGGTCACCGGGCTGTATTGGCACCGCATCACGGCGACATCGGGGCAAAAATTTTTAGCCGATCACTGGAAAGTCGCCCCCGAAGCCGACCGGATTGGCTATCGCTTTCGCTCGGGCCGCAAATTGGAATTTGTCCCGCGCGACCCGCCCTTTGGGGCCGGTTCCGACCCGTCCAACATCGTCGATGGCTGTTACCCTTATGGCTCAGTCCAGGTGCCTGGCGGCACCGAACCCATCGTCTTGCACCGCGATGCCGTGAGCGGCGGCGGCTATTTCATGCTCGGTACCGTCATATCGGCGGATATGGATGCGATAGGCCAGTTACAACCGCATATGACCGCGCGTTTTGAAGCGGTCTCGCTCGACCAGGCCCTGGCCGCGCGTTATGACTATTTCGCCCGCCTCGATGCCTTGCGCGGTTATCTGGCGTGAGGGGGGGTGAGTAGGTCGAAAAATGATACCGCAATCCCAAGGAAAGACAGAATAAGTCGAGTTTTACCCCCCCTTCTTTAGGAACCTCTGAACAAGTAGTCGGAGTGTCATTCTGAGCGTCGCCGCGCTTGGCTTTTGCTTTAGCAAAAGCCTTAGCAAGGCAAGCGAAGAATCCAGAAAAAGTCAGAAAATTCAA
>JASGCR010000265.1 GCA_030054015.1 Candidatus Symbiobacter sp.
CAACTAAGCTCAACTATCCCCCCCTTCTAAAGAAGGGGGGGTAAAAATAGACTTAATCAGACCTTCCTTAGGGAAACAAAATCATGGCGGCATTTTTACAATTTTTGGCGAGTGGGCTCACCATTGGTGCCACTTATGCTCTGTCGGCTTTGGGGTATAGTCTGATATATAACGCGGCGGGGGTGATTAATTTCGCCCAGGGCGAATTTATCATGATTGGCGGTATAGTGGCGGCGAGTTTGGTGACGGCGGGGGTTGATTTACCGCTAGCCATCCTCATCGCCATTCTTACCAGTTGCCTCGCCGCCGCCCTGATCGAGAGATTGGCGATTGAACCAGCCGGGGAGGCCGACGCGGTGACATTAATCATCATCACTTTGGGGGCATCGGTCTTTTTGCGCGGGGTGGTGCAGGTGACATTGGGCAAATCCGCCCACAGCCTGCCCAGTTTTTCCGGTGACCAGCCTTTGGCATTATGGGGAGCCACCATCTTGCCGCAAAGCCTGTGGGTGATGGGGGTGACGGTTTTATTGGTGCTGGGGTTATTTTGGTTTTTTGGCCACACAATGGTTGGCAAGGCGATGCTGGCGATGGGCTATAACCGACTCGCGGCGCAGTTAATTGGCGTGAACCGGCGGGCGATGTTGTTGCTGTCGTTTGTGCTGGCGGCGGCTTTGGGAGCGGCGGGCGGCGTGTTGCTGACGCCCATTGCCTTTATGTCTTATGATAGCGGCGTGATGTTTGGCTTAAAAGGCTTTGTCGCGGCGATATTGGGCGGTTTGGGCGGAGCGGGCGGGGCCGTGATGGGCGGCTTGATCCTGGGCCTGGCTGAGAGTTTCACCGCCGGTTATGTCTCCTCCAGTTACAAAGATGCCGCCGCCTTTGTCCTGATTATCGTGATATTGTGCTTTATGCCGCGCGGCCTGTTCCCGGCCAAAGTGATTGAAAGGGTGTAACCCATGGCACTGCCGCCTGTTAATTCATCTCATGCATCGCCCCTGCGCCCGCCTTTATTGCATCCAGGTTTGTGGCTGCTGGCGGCATTGTTATTGTTGTTGCCCTGGGCCTTGCCGAATAATTTTCTGCTCGATGTCGCCATTCGCGTGATGTTAAATGGCTTTATCGTGTTAGGCCTGAATCTCTTGATGGGCTATACGGGGCAGATTTCGCTGGGCCATGCCGGTTTTGTCGGGATGGGTGCCTATGGCAGCGCGATTCTGACCAGCCGATACGGCGTGAATGCTGGCCTGGGCTTGATTATTATGGCCGGTGCGACCGGCATGATGGCCTATATTCTGGCGCGGCCAATTTTGCGCTTGCGCGGCCATGCTTTGGCGATGGCGAGTTTGGGCCTGGGGATTATAATCTCGATTATCCTGACCAATGAAACCGGCATGACCGGCGGCCCGGATGGTATGGCGGTGCCGACCGCGCATATTTTGGGTCATAAGCTTACGGGCGGATTATTGTGGTATTATCTGGTGGCTGGTTTGTTGCTGGTGGCGGTGGCAGGTGCCTTGAATTTGCTGCATTCGCCGTTTGGCCGCGCCTTGCAAGCCATTCATGGCTCGGAAATTGCCGCCCGCGCCGCCGGGATCAATGTCGCCCGCGAAAAATCACGGGTGTTTGTGCTGTCGGCGGTTATGGCCAGTATCGCGGGCAGCCTTAATGCCCATTATTTGGGCTTTATCACCCCCAGCCTGGCCGGATTCTTTCATTCGATTGAATTCGTCACCATGGTGGTGGTGGGGGGCATGGCATCGGTGTTTGGCTCGCTGGTGGGGGCGGCGATTTTAACCTTGTTGCCGCAATTATTGACAGGGTTCGAGGGGTTCGAGACCATGGTGTTCGGCCTGATATTAATGGGATTCATGATTTTCTTGCCGCGCGGTTTGGTGCCAAGCCTGGCCGAGTTGTGGCAACGTCATCCGCTTCGCCGTCACCATCGGGGGAGGAAATAATGCTGGTGATTCGCCAACTGAAAAAGAAATTTGGGGGGGTAACCGCCCTCGACGGCATTAATGTTACCGTCGCGACGGAACAAATCCATGCCATTATCGGACCCAATGGGGCCGGCAAAACCACTTTGTTCAATGTGATTTGCGGTCAATATGCGCCCTCATCGGGGAGCATCACCTGGCACGGGCAAGAAATTGGCGGATTGAAACCCGAACAATTGGCGGCGTTGGGTTTTGCCCGCACCTTTCAGAATCTGCAAATTTGCCAAAACATGTCGGTGATTGCCAATGTCATGATTGGGGCGCATTTACAGCAAAAAACGCGCAGCCCCTGGGCTTCCATGTTGCGCTTGCCGCGTTTGGCGCGGGATGAGGCCGGTTTATATGCCGAAAGCCTGGATTTATTGCGCTCAATGGGCTTGGCCCACCAGGCCGAATCTCCCGCCAAATCATTGTCTTACGGAGCCTTGCGCAAATTAGAAATCGCCCGCGGCTTGGCCTTGCGCCCGCGCGTGTTGTTGCTTGATGAGCCGGCGGCGGGATTAAACCATACCGAAACCAATGACATGACCGCAATCATCCGCCGCATTGCCGCATCCGGCATCACGGTGATTTTGGTCGAACATGACATGAAATTGGTGATGGCTTTGGCCGATCACATCACGGTCTTGAATTACGGCAAAAATCTGGCCGATGGCGACCCCGGCACCATCCGCAGCCACCCCGAAGTCTTGGCGGCCTATCTGGGGTCAGAAATCGAGGCAGCATCATGACCAACCGCACGGATTTATTAAGGGTGGACGGCCTCACCCTCCATTACGGGCCGATTGCCGCCTTGCACGAGGTCGCTTTGGCGGTCAAAGCGGGGGGAGAATTGGTGGCCTTGATCGGAGCCAATGGGGCCGGCAAATCGAGTTTTCTCCGCGTCATTTCGGGACTTCATCGCCAGAGTGCCGGCCGCATCACGTTTAATGGACGCGACATTACTTTTGCCGCGAGCCACCTTCGGGTCGCCATGGGCATTTGCCAAGTGCCTGAGGGACGGCAGATTTTCTCGCCTTTGACGGTATTGGATAATATTCGTTTGGGGGCCTATCGCCGCAAAAATAGTGAACTCGACACGGATCTGAAAAAACTGTGGAAAATGTTTCCGATTTTGGAAGAGAAAAAACATTTACTGGCGGGGGGGTTATCCGGCGGCCAGCAGCAAATGCTGGCAATGGCACGGGCTTTGCTGGGGCGGCCACAATTATTGTTATTGGACGAGCCGAGCATGGGCTTGGCCCCCTTATTGGTCGCGGAAATCTTTGGCATTATCAAAAATTTGCGTGAAAATGGCACCAGCATCATTTTGGTCGAGCAAAATGCCACCCAGGCCTTGCGCCTCGCCGACCGCGCCCATCTGATTGAAACCGGTCGCATCGTCTTATCCGGCAGCGGCCAAGATTTATTGCATGACAAACGGGTACAAGCGGCCTATTTGGGGGGTGAATGAGGGCTGTATTTTACTAATTATGACCTCCCCTTCCCGTAGGGAGGGGAGATCAGAGATTCTTTTCGCCTTTACGACCCCCCTTTCTAAGGAAGGTCTGATTAAGTCGAAAATCTCTTTACCCCCCCTTCTTTAGAAGGGGGG
>JASGCR010000266.1 GCA_030054015.1 Candidatus Symbiobacter sp.
GATATTTCGGCGGGTAATGACGCTCCCTTTTTTGACGCTCCCTTTTTTGACGCTCTTTTTTTTGACGCTCCCTTTTTTGACGCTCTTTTTTTCGCCTTATTCAGACTCTCCTTAGGTTACCGCTACCTCATCCCGGCCAGCGACTGCATCACCATATGACCAAAGATAAAATGCAGGTCTTCAGAAAGCTGCATATCATCGACATCAGCCCAGATCACCGCCTGGGCCAATGATTTCAATTTACCGCCGCGATAACCGCACAAACCCAGGGTCTTGCCGCCATGCGCGTTGGCGTAATTCACCCCCCGCACGATGTTTTCCGAATTGCCGCTGCCAGAGATGGCAATCACCAAATCACCCGGTTGCAAGATGTTTTTCAATTGTTCGGCAAACACGTCTTGGTAGGACACGTCATTGGCATAACTCATGAGCAGACCAATATTGTCGCACAAGGATCGCCCGCGAAAAGGCCGCCCGTTCGACATAAAGACCGATTTATTCCAATCATTAATATAATGCAAGGCGGTAAGGGCACTGCCGCCATTGCCCAGGGTGATGATTTGCTGTCCGTTTTGCCAGGCCTCATTCACCAGAGCCACCCCGTGATCGAGGGCATCATGGCTCGTGTTTTGCAGTACCAGCGAGAGACGGTGCAGATAATCGCGGGCAATGGGTTTGGGGGGGGCAATTGGGTTCATGATGCAGGCTTTCCTTCACGCCAAGACATTCAGGGCGGCCAAAGCGGAGAAGGGTTGCGCCGCTTCATCCTTGGCCGACAAAATAGGGGCCGCCTTAAGCGGCCAATCAATCGCCAAAGCGGGATCATTCCACAGCAAAGAATGCTCGGCCTCGCCATGCCAATAATCCGTGGTTTTATACAGCATAATGGCCTGGTCGCTGAGGGTCAAAAATCCATGGGCAAAACCCGGCGGTATCCACAAAATATGATGGTTTTCCGACGAGAGTCGCGCCGCCACATATTGCCCATAATAAGTCGAGTGGCGACGCAGATCAACCGCCACGTCATAAATTTCGCCCTGCGCCACCCGTACCAATTTTCCTTGCGCATGGGGCGATTGGAAATGCAGCCCGCGCAACACGTTTTTGTGCGAATGGGAATGATTATCCTGGACAAATTTGGTGCCAGGCGGCAAAATATCGGCCAAAATTTTCTCGTTAAAGGATTCAAAGAAATAACCGCGCCGGTCGTGAAAAATTTTGGGCGCAATCAGCAATAAATCCGGAATGGCAAGCGGTTCTACCTTCACGTCTGCCCCCCAATTCGGGCCGGAAATATCGCATCCTCCTTGGTCAAGGAGATTAGATATTGCCCATAACGGTTATTTTTAAGCGGCGCGGCCAGGCGCAGCACTTGCTCGCGGTCAATCCAGCCTTGGCGCAAGGCCAATTCTTCCGGGCAAGCAACCATCAGGGCCTGGCGTTCCTCAAGACTGGCGATAAATTGGCTGGCTTGCAACAAAGATTCATGGGTGCCGGTATCGAGCCAGGCATAACCGCGCCCCATCACTTCGACGGTTAATTTCCCCTGTTGTAAATAGAGGCGATTAAGGTCGGTGATTTCCAATTCTCCGCGCGGCGATGGCTGCAAAGTTTTTGCCAAATCAACCACCTGGGAATCGTAAAAATACAATCCGGTGACGGCGTAATTCGATTTTGGTTTGGTCGGTTTTTCCTCTAACGATATGACCTGGCCGCCGCGATCAAATTCGGCCACGCCGTATCTTTCGGGATCACGGACATGATAGGCAAACACGGTCGCCACATTTTGGCGGGCATCGGCACGGGCTAATAATTTGGGCAATTCGCTGCCGTAAAAAATATTGTCGCCCAGCACCAGAGCCGAGGGATCATCGCCAATAAAATCCGCGCCGATGATAAAAGATTGTGCCAAACCATCGGGGGAGGGCTGTACCGCGTAACTTAGGGACAGTCCCCATTGGCTGCCATCGCCGAACAACTGTTCAAATCTGGGGGTATCTTGCGGGGTGGAAATGATCAATATCTCCCGCATCCCAGCCAGCATCAGCACGCTTAAGGGATAATAAATCAGCGGTTTGTCAAACACCGGCAAAAGCTGTTTGCTCACCACCAGGGTTGAGGGATAAAGCCGCGTCCCCGATCCGCCCGCCAAGATAATGCCTTTGCGTTGGTTCATGATGCACTGACCTGGCTCTCTGGGTTGCGCCCATTGCGCCCGTCCCGCCCATTGCGCCCGTCGCGTCCGTCATATTGGGTCGCCACCCAATCCCGATATTTGCCACTGGTGACGCGGGCGAGCCATTCGGAGTGATCCAAATACCAGCGCACGGTTTTCTTCAGGCCGGATTCTAATGATTCCAACGGTTCCCACCCCAATTCGGATTTGATTTTGCTGGCGTTAATGGCGTATCGGCGGTCATGACCAGGGCGGTCGCTCACATATTTAATCTGGGCGGCATAATCCGTCCCATTTTTGGGTGGCTGCATCGCGGTTAAAATTGCGCAAATCTGATGTACCATATCGATATTGTCTTGTTCGTTATTGCCGCCAATGGCATAGGTCTCGCCCACGCGTCCATTTTGTAACACGCTCTGGATCGCTTGGCAATGATCGCTGACATACAGCCAATCGCGCCTTTGCCGTCCATCGCCGTAAACTGGCAAATCCTTGCCCGCCAGCGCATTCACGATCATGAGCGGGATTAATTTTTCCGGAAATTGCCACGGCCCGTAATTATTTGAACAATTGGTGATGAGGGTGGGCAGCCCATAAGTATGATGCCACGCCCGCACCAAGTGATCACCGGCGGCTTTGCTGGCGGCATAGGGGCTGTTGGGCTGCATCGGGTTTTGCTCGGTAAAGGCCGGATCATCGCGTTGCAACGAGCCATAAACCTCGTCGGTCGAAATTTGCATAAACCGGAATTGAGCCTGGGCGGGCGCGGGCAATTCGCGCCAATATTGGCGGGTGGTTTCCAGCAATTTATGCAGACCCAGGATATTCGTCGTGATAAAATCACCACTGCCGTGAATGGAACGATCAACATGGGATTCGGCGGCGAAATTGATCACTTTGTCAATGGCGTGGTCGCGCAAAATCCTCCCCACCAAATCGCTGTCGGCTATATCGCCCGGGATGAAAATATGGCGCGGATCATGGGTTATGGCCGCCAGATTATCGATATTGCCAGCATAGGTTAGCAGGTCAAGATTGATGATTTTGATCGCATCCTTATGGCCATGGCCTGGCCTCAAGCAATCGAGTACAAAATTGCTGCCGATAAAACCCGCACCACCTGTGACCAGAATATTTTTCATGCTCCGTTACCGCCTTTGGCCCCGCCATACCTGGCATTATTTATGTATAGTTGGTGTCCTTGAAAATGCGCCTTTATGCCCCCCTTCCGAAGGATAGTCTGAATAAGTCTAGTTTTACCCCCCCTTCTTTAGAAGGGGGGGATAGTTTCGCTTAGCTGCGAAGCAGCTTAGCGAAACTTGGGGGGGTTGTGATGCTGAAAATATATTAATAGAATCAAGCTATTACACCAACCCCCCCAAGAAAAGCTTTGGCTCGTAAGCACTCGCCAAGCTT
>JASGCR010000267.1 GCA_030054015.1 Candidatus Symbiobacter sp.
TTTGCGAAGCAAATTAGCGAGACTTGGTGGGGTTGGGCTTTTTAACAATTTAAAGCACCAACCCCACCAAGAAAACCTAACGCGCCTGCTTCCTGCTTCGCTACGCTCGCAGTTCGCAGTCGCAGTCGCTAAGGTTTTCTATCCTCCCCTCCCTACGGGAAGGGGAGGTCAGAGAAAGCAAATCGTCCATCATGATGTTTCGCATATTTTTCATTGCTCTCCGTCTGATGCCTGCCGTGGGGTTGATGGGGCAGTCGCTGCGCCAGGCTTGGCGGGAAAGTTCTTGGCGGGAGAGTTCTTGGCGTGGCGGTTCCTGGCGTAAAAGCCACAGCCAAGCCCCGGTGACCCCCGAACTGGCGGGGGCAGGTGGCGGCCTGCCAGGCGACATAACTGGCGAGATAACCGGCGAAATAACGGGTGAATCAACCGCCACAATAAGCGGCGAAAAACCGAGATTTTGGGCGCGGCAATCACTGTGGAACAAATTTTCCATAATTTCGCTTGGCACCAGCGCAATTTTTCTCACCCTCATGATCATTTTGGCGATGAGCGAGCCTGGCACCGCTCAATCCATGACGATTGATCTCGGCGGGGGGGAAAAAAACAGTGGCACCACCGCCCGCATCGTGCAAATGCTGGCATTGCTCACGGTGTTGTCGATTGCGCCGTCATTATTGGTGATGGTGACGGCCTTTACCCGCATCGTCATTGTGCTGTCATTTCTGCGCACCGCGATTGGGGCGCAATCGGCTCCGCCCAATATGGTGTTGGTGAGTCTGGCGATGTTTTTGACGTTTTTTGTCATGGCTCCGACGTTTGAGAAATCCTATAATGACGGCATTCGCCCGATGATGGACGAAGAAATTTCGGTGGTCGATGGGTTTAACCGCGCCGTGAAACCGATTCATGGCTTTATGATGCGGCATGTGCGGGAAAAAGATTTGGCTTTGTTCTTTAAATTATCCAAAACCGCGCCTCCGGCCCAGGCCGTCGATACGCCGCTGCGCATTTTGGTGCCGTCCTTTATGATTTCGGAATTGCGCCGCGCCTTTGAAATGGGTTTTTTGGTTTTCATTCCGTTTTTGATCATCGACATGGCGGTGGCGAGCGTGCTGCTGGCGATGGGGATGATGTTCTTGCCGCCCTCTTTGGTGTCAATGCCGTTTAAGCTGATCTTTTTTGTGCTGGTGGATGGATGGTATCTGATCGCTGGCTCGCTGGTTCAAAGTTTTGGAGAAAATTAATCATGCGGCAAAGCCAGTATTTTTTGCCCAGCCTTAAAGAAAACCCGACCGAGGCGCAAATTGTCTCGCACCGATTTATGTTGCGGGCGGGCATGATCCGCCAATCGGCATCGGGGATTTATTCGTTTTTGCCGCTTGGCCTCAAAGTCATGCAGAAAATCGCCGATATTGTGCGGGTTGAGCAAAACCGCACCGGCGCGATGGAGGTGGTGCTGCCCACGCTGCAACCCGCCGAATTATGGCAAGAATCCGGGCGGTACGAAGATTATGGCAAGGAAATGCTCCGCATCCGCGACCGCCATGACCGCCCGTTATTATACGGCCCCACCGCCGAGGAACTCATCACCGATATTGTCCGCAATGCGGTGAAATCTTATCGTTCCTTGCCGCTTAATCTCTATCAAATCCATTGGAAATTCCGCGACGAATTGCGCCCCCGTTTTGGCGTCATGCGCGGGCGGGAATTTTTAATGAAAGATGGCTATGGGTTTGATTTGACCGAAGCGGCGGCGCGGGAAACTTATCACCGCGTGTTTGTTTCGTATTTGCGGATTTTGGCCGAAATGGGGTTGCGTCCCATCCCCATGCGGGCCGAGACCGGCCCCATCGGCGGCAATTTGTCGCATGAGTTTATCATTCTCGCCGATACCGGTGAAAGCCAAGTCTATTGCCATAAAAATTATCTCTCGCGCCTGACGCCAGGCGCGGTGGATTACCAGGATGCGGCGGCAATGGCGGGATTGGTTGCGGATTGGACGCGAGATTACGCCGCCGCCGACGAAGCCCACAAACCCGCCGAATGCGGGGTGGCCGCCGCTGATTTAATCGCGGCGCGGGGGATCGAGGTCGGCCATATCTTCTATTTCGGCACCAAATATTCCGCCCCGATGAAGGCGGTGGTCAGCAATGAACAGGGCCATTCGGTGCCGCTTCACATGGGGTCATATGGCATTGGCGTGTCGCGGCTGGTGGCGGGGATTATTGAGGCCTCGCACGATGAGAATGGCATCATCTGGCCGGTGACGGTTGCTCCCTTTGCCGCGCATGTGATTAATATGAAATCGGGAGATGCGCTGTGTGATGGGTTGGCGGGCGATATGTACCAACAATTATCGGCGGCGGGGATCGATGTGCTTTATGACGACCGCGACGAACGGGCGGGAGTCAAAATGGCCGAATCCGATTTGATCGGGATACCCTTGCGCATTGTGATTGGCCCCAAATCGGCGGCGGTGGCAGAGGTCGAAATTTCCGCGCGGGCTGAGCCGCAAAAGAAAATTTCTCTATCATCGGCGGCATCGGTTGATTTTATCACCAAGGCCTTAGCGACGGCGAAGGCAATTTCTGGGAAGATTTGCCGCGTTTAAGTTTATGCACCCCCCCACGAGTTGGCTTGACAATTCCCTATTATATCTTTACACTTAATGATCCGCTTGGGATTAGGATTCGCCATTGCATGAAAACCAATGCGGCACAAAGTTTGGTTAAGTTTATGACGGAGAGCGACCATGAAATTATTGCCAGTTATCGCCTTAACATCCGCCTTGATGTTAACGGCCTGTTCAGAACAAGTTTTCAAAATTAATGGCAGTGACAATACGGGCCAAGAAGAATGGAGCAAATTCTTCGTTTATGGCATTCAGCAAACCGAAACCATTGATGCCGCTGGCATTTGTGGTGGCCCCAGCAAAATCGCAACCGTCGCATCGAGAGAATCTTTAATTACGGGTCTCTTGAATGGCATGAGCGGCGGGATTTTTTCCCCACGCGAATATCGTGTCACCTGCGTGAAATAGTCGCCGCGACCATGAAATTCTCAGAATCTTTTTAGATTAAGGAGTCTATGATGAAATTGCTTCCGATTATTGCCTTGGCGGGTGCATTGATGGTGTCGGGCTGCTCGCAACAAGTCTTCAAAGTCAATGGTACCGACCATACTGGCCCAGAACGGACAAGTAATTTTGTCTTGTACGGCATTGCTCAGACCGATATTATCGATGCGGCCGGGATTTGTGGCGGTGCGTCAAAAATCATCTCGGTGTCACAGCAAATGACGGTGATGAACGGATTGTTGCGATTCGTTACCCTCAATATCTATTATCCCCGCCATTACCGCGTGACATGCGCGTCTTGAGGTCGGTTTGATTAAGGCGATAATTTCTTTACCCTCCCTTCCTAAGGATGGTCTGAATAAGTCTAGTTTTACCCCCCCTTCTTTAGAAGGGGGGGATAGCTCCGCTTAGCTGCGAAGCAGCTTAGCGGAGCTTGGGGGGGTTGTGATGTTGAAAATA